>JAFSGO010000155.1 GCA_017440765.1 Clostridia bacterium | reverse complement strand
GATTTACAGTCTGCCCCCTTTGGCCACTCGGGAATTCCCCCGCGTCGAAACGCAAGTGTTACTATACCATGTCATGTTGGGATTGTCAAGCATTCTTTTAAAAAAATTTATCTTTTTTCTATTTTATATTCCTATTAAACCTATAACAATTCTTGCTTTTTAAAAAAGCGTATGGTATCATACTGAATATTGAGGTGAGACCATGTATAAGATCGTAAGTAAAAGGGTGCTGAACGCCTTTGTCTCGTTGATGGAAATCGATGCACCGCTGATTGCTGCCAAAGGCAAAGCGGGGCAGTTCGTCATTCTGCGCGTTAACGAAACGGGGGAGCGTATTCCGCTGACCTTAGCGGATGAAGATTCCGAACGCGGAACGATTACCATTATGTATCAAAAGGTGGGGAAGACCACCGATTTATTAGACACCTTGAACGTGGGGGATTCCATTCTGGATGTGGTTGGTCCTCTGGGTAAAGCGACCGAGCTTGACGGCTATACACGCGTTGCCGTTGTCGGCGGCGGTGTGGGGTGTGCGATCGCCTATCCGGAAGCAAAGGCGTTGCATCGTTTGGGCGCTCACGTGGATATGATCGCCGGTTTCCGTAACAAAGACATTATTATGTTAGAAGAGGAGCTGGAAAAAGTCAGCTCACGCTTGTTTGTGATGACAGACGATGGCTCCAACGGTAACAAGGGTTTTGTTACCGCTAAATTGCAGGAATTACTGGATGCCGGTGAAAGGTACGATCTGGTAATCGCAATCGGGCCGTTGCCTATGATGCGCGCGGTTGCCAACGTTACCAAGCCGTACGGTATCAAAACCATCGTGTCCATGAACCCGATCATGGTAGACGGTACGGGAATGTGCGGCGGCTGTCGTTTGACTGTCGGCGGTGAAACCAAGTTTGCTTGTGTCGATGGCCCGGAATTCGATGCACATCAGGTGGATTGGGAAGAGGCCATGCATCGCTTAGGACAGTATAAAGAACAAGAGCACACTTGCCGTATGACCTTTATGGAAGGACGAAACGCATAATGGCGATCAATAATCAACTCAATAAAACCCCTATGCCGGAACAAGATCCGCAAGTTCGCGCGACAAACTTCGACGAAGTTGCTTGTGGGTACACGGAGGAAATGGCGATCAACGAGGCACAGAGGTGCTTAAACTGTAAACATAAACCGTGCGTATCGGGATGCCCCGTGAACGTTCAAATTCCGGATTTTATCGCAAAAATTGCGAGCGGTGAATTTGAAGGTGCCTATCAGGTGATCCGCGGAACAAATGCATTACCGGCGGTTTGCGGCCGTGTGTGCCCGCAAGAGAGACAGTGCGAGTCAAAATGTGTGCGCGGCATCAAAGGCGAGCCGGTTGCCATCGGCAGATTGGAGCGATTTGCTGCGGATATGCACATGAAAGCGCAGACGGTTCAATCGGATACGACGGTACGCAACGGTCATCGCGTAGCGGTGGTTGGCTCGGGACCTGCAGGACTCACCTGTGCCGGCGATTTGAACAAACTCGGTTACGACGTTACAGTGTTCGAGGCGTTTCATACGGCGGGCGGTGTACTTATGTACGGTATCCCGGAATTCCGTTTGCCGAAAGATATCGTTCAAAAGGAGATCGCTGCTCTTAAAGATGCCGGTGTCGATATCCAGACGAATATGGTGATCGGCAAGATCTTAGACATTGACGAACTCTTCGAGCAAGGGTATGAAGCAGTCTTCGTGGGGAGCGGCGCCGGCCTGCCAAGCTTTATGGGAATTCCGGGCGAGGGCTTACTCGGCGTGCTTTCTGCAAATGAGTTTTTGACTCGTATTAACCTTATGAAAGGATACCGCGAAGATTACGATACCCCCGTACCACGTGCGAAACGCGTAGCGGTCGTGGGCGGCGGTAACGTTGCCATGGATGCCGCACGTTGTGCCAAGCGATTGGGCGCCGAAAAGGTTTACGTCGTGTACCGCCGTGGCGAAGAAGAGATGCCGGCACGTCTGGAGGAGATCCATCACGCAAAAGAAGAGGGAATAGAGTTTCTGTTCCTGACGGCACCCGTTGCGGTGCATGGTGACGAGAATGGCTTTGTCACCTCATTGGAATGTGTATCTATGGAACTCACCGAACCGGATGAATCGGGAAGACGTCGCCCCCGCGAAATCGAGGGCAGCAATCATCCGCTGGAAGTGGATATGGTAATTGCGGCAATCGGCAATTCGCCGAACCCGCTGATTCGCACGACCACGCCGGGCTTGGAAGCTAACCGTCGCGGGTGCTTGGTCGTGAACGAGGATACACTCCAAACGACTCGTGAGGGCGTGTATGCCGGCGGTGATGCGGTGACCGGTGCCGCTACCGTTATTCTCGCCATGGGGGCGGGGAAGAAGGCGGCCGCATCCATACATGAATATTTGATGGGAAAATAATGTCGATTTTAGTCAATTTATGCAATATCGAGAAATTATTTTGACTATTTTGACAATTTTACCACAATTTGTCTAAATTTTTTTCAAAAAGGTGTTGACTTTTTAAAAAAGCTACGCTATACTGTATTCTGTTATGGAGTGTGTTGGTTTGAGGTGATCTTGCTTGAACGCCCTTGTAACAAGCTTGAACAATCTCAATGATGAACAGTTGGTTGTTCTGGCACGCGAGAACAATGAGGAAGCGTTTACGCGCTTGGTTTCTCGATGTTCGGGAATGCTCAAATCTTTGTCGGCTAAATACTGCCGTGATCTTTCGGAATCCGAGGATTTGGTTCAAGAGGGATTGTTAGGGCTTTTGTCTGCTGTACAAACCTATCGTTCTTCTTCAGAAGTTGCTTTCCGAACATACGCGTATGCCTGTGCACGCAACCGTATGGTTTCCGCTTTGCGGCGCCGTAGTGGAGAACAGGTGCAGTCCTTGGAAGAAGAGGACGAGCTTCCCGATCTTATCGGCGGTACGGATCCGGCTTCACTTGTCGTACGTCAAGAAGAAGCGGAGCAGTTGAACAAACGACTGCGTGACGGTCTCAGTTCGCTCGAATACCGTGTCTTGATGGCGCGGTTAAGCGGTTATTCGTATCGTGAGATCGCCAACTGTTTGAATATCACCGAAAAAGCGGTGGATAATGCGCACCAGCGCTTGCGCCGCAAATTAGCACCCATACTCATTTAACTCTGGTTGTAAACGGATGTACACCGTTTTTACAATATGCCGGGCAGCCAAATTAGAGCGTTGCTTTTTAAAAGGTGCCGATCTTATTCCGTTGCAGGGCAAACAATAATACAAGTGAGGTAAGACACATGTACGAAGACAAGACTCTGATCTGCAAGGAATGCGGCGCAGAATTTGTGTTCACCGCCGGTGAGCAGGAGTTCTATGCTGAGAAAGGCTTTGTGAACGAGCCCCAGCGCTGCAAGGCTTGCCGCGACGCTCGGAAGAACGCAGCGAGACCTGAAAGAGAGATGCACACCGCTATTTGCGCTAACTGCGGCAAAGAGGCGAAAGTGCCTTTCAAGCCCCGTGAGGACCGCCCCGTGTATTGCAGCGAGTGCTTCGCAAGCATGAGAGGCGAGAACTAATTGCTTTTCAAAAACCGCCCTTCGGGGCGGTTTTCTTGCTTTTTATGGCAAAAAAAACATCGAAAGTTGCTTGACAGAGTACTGCATTACTGATATAATAGGACCAACTTTATTAAAAAGGGGTATTGTTATGAAAAAAGTTCTTAGTCTGCTTCTTGCAGCGCTCCTGATCGTGACCTGCTTTGTCGGTTGCGGCAAGGAAACGGCGAACGAGATCTTTATCGGCGCAACCGGCCCGTTGACCGGCGATGCCTCCTCCTACGGTAACTCCGTTAACAACGGTGCTATGCTCGCGGTGGAAGAGATCAATGCCGCCGGTGGCTTGAACGGCATCAATCTCAAATTTGAGATGAAAGACGACAAAGCCACTGCCGGTGATGCGGCTACCGGTTACGACAGTTTGATGGATGAAGGTATGCAGATCTCGCTCGGTAGCGTTACCTCCGGTTCCTGCGAGTCCTTCGCGGCGAAATCGGTTGAAGACAACCTGTTCTTCATTACGCCTTCCGCTTCTGCTGCCAACGTCATCGAGAATCGTCCCAACGCGTTCCGCGTTTGCTTCGGCGATCCCGACCAGGGTGTTTTGGCTGTTGACGAGTTGGAAAAAGCCGGCTATAAAAAGATCGGCGCGATCTACGACAGCAGTGACGATTATTCCAGCGGTATCTATGAAGCGTTCAAAGCTGCCATGGCTGAAAAGAAGATCACCTACATCGAGCAGTCCTTTGACGCTGAAAACAAAAAGGATTTCTCCACTCAGGTTGAAGCTCTGAAAGATTGCGATGCGATCTTCCTGCCCATCTATTACACCGAGGCCGGCCTCATTGCTAAAGCTTGTGTTGCAAAAGGTTGCACAGCCGTCTTGTTCGGTTGCGATGGTTTGGACGGCGTTGCTGATCAGATCGACGCGACTGTTACCAACAAGATCTCCTACATCACGCCTTTTGATGTGAACAGCACAGACGAAGTTCCGGCGAAGTTTGTTGCCGCTTACAAAGCAAAGTACAACGAAACTCCCGACCAGTTCGCTGCTGACGGTTATGACGCTATCTATGCCATCTATGAGGCAATGAAAGCTGCTAATATCACCGACGCAGATATCGAAGCCAGCGAGCTGTGTGAAGCTGTGAAAAAGGCGATCACCGACGCTTCCTTCAAATTGGACGGCGCTACCGGTGAGATGAAGTGGGATGCTTCCGGTGCTTGCACCAAGGTTCCCCAGATCGTAGAAGTTAACTAAGTTTATTTCTGCTGTTTCGTCTGACCGGGAGGGAGTGCCCTCCCGGTCAGACTCTTGTCTTATCTCGTCTAAGGAGAGCGTGTTATGAGTACTATTTTAGACGGTCTCAGTCTTGGTGCAATCTATGCGTTGATCGCACTTGGTTACACCATGGTATACGGCATTGCTAAAATGCTGAACTTTGCCCACGGTGATATTATCATGGTGGGTGCTTATGCTATTTTTGTTACGTTGGCGAGCACTAACTTATTGCTTGCCCTTGTTGTTTCAATTCTTCTCTGTGCGGTCACAGGTGTGGTCGTTGAAAAACTTGCTTATAAGCCGTTACGTTCGGCATCCCCGTTGGCGGTTTTAATTACCGCGATCGGTGTCAGCTATTTCCTGCAAGGCACGGCTCAGTTGATCTTTGGCTCGAAATCGCAGCCAATCACACTGCCTTCCTTGGGTAGTATTCAAATCGGAAATTTCCAGGTCGAACTGCGCACGGTGATTACACTGGGTGTAGGCGCTCTGTTAATGGTTGGGTTGACGTTGTTTGTGAAATGCACCCGTACCGGTCGTGCTATGCTGGCGGTATCAGAGGACAAAGGTGCGGCACAATTGATGGGCGTGAACGTTAACCGCATTATTATGATTACCTTCGCCATCGGCTCCACGTTGGCGGCTTGTGCCAGTTTCTTCTACTTACTGCAAATCCCCTCTGTGAGTCCGACACTCGGCGCCATGCCCGGTATCAAGGCCTTTGCGGCAGCGGTTATCGGTGGTATCGGTTCCATCCCCGGCGCTATGGTTGGTGGCGTGCTATTGGGCTTAGTGGAAAAAATTTGCACCAGTATCCCCGTACTCAATCCGTACACGACAGCAATTGAATTCGGGTTGCTGATCGTTATTCTGCTTGTCAGACCGATTGGTTTGCTCGGCGTGAGAAGAAGAGAGAAGGTGTGATGCACGATGGGTAATTTAAAAACAAAGCGTTCCTCTTTCAAGTTGCATCACCACATCAACTGGATCATCGCAGCCGTTGCACTTGTTTTGGTTGTTATTCTCAGTTTTGCCGATGCACTTGGACGCAGCGACGTTTCTCTCTTAAACCGTGTTGCCTATAGCATTATATTGGCCGTTTCTCTTAACTTGGTCGTTGGCTTTTTGGGCGAACTCAGTCTCGGTCATGCCGGCTTTATGTGCGTCGGTGCGTATATTGGCTGCTATATTGCCAATTACTTAAACAGTGTTATCGACAGTCCCGTTCTTGTTTTGATCATTACGATGTTTGTGGGCGGTCTGGTAGCAGCATTCTTTGGCTTTATCATTGGTTTGCCCGCACTTCGCCTTAAAGGTGACTACTTGGCGATTGCCACTCTGGCATTCGGTGAGATCGTCCGTAACATCTTTAAAAACCTGCCGTATTTTGGCGGCGCAAAGGGCTTGATCGTTAACAAGATTTTCAGTTCCACAAAGCCCACGCTGTTGATTATTTCGTTTATTGTTGTGTTGATCACGTTGGTGGTGACACAAAACCTGATCCGCAGTAAACACGGTCGCGCGATCACCGCTATCCGTGATAACGAGATCGCGGCGAAAGCCATGGGTATCAACGTTACCTACTACAAACTGTTTGTGTTTGTCTTTGCTGCCTTCTTTGCCGGTGTTGCCGGTGTGTTATACGGCCATCAAACCACTCCCGTTATGTATTCGTTCTTCTCGTACAACTACTCCATTGAAATACTGGTTATGGTTGTGCTCGGCGGCATGGGTAATATCACGGGCTCTATTTTAGCAGCTACGCTTATCACGTATGTGAACTTTGTGCTTCAAAATGAGTTGACCGGTAATTTGGCAGCTTTAAAACTGTTGATCTATGCCATTATTCTGATTGTTGTGGTTCTCTTTAATAATGCGCCGGTATTCCGCCCGATTAAAGAAAAGCTGAATTTCCGCCGTCTTTTCGGAAGAAAACACTCACCCGAAAGAATTAAGGATGATGCCGCGGCTTGGGATCGCGTGCCGACCAAGATTCAGATGGATGAGCTGTTATCGGTCGATGTGACACCGACCAATTATGAACCGGATAAAGGTTTGAAAGATGGGGGGGACGACTAATGTCAGATATCGTCTTGGAAACGAAAGATCTGGGTATCTCCTTCGGCGGATTGCACGCGGTTCAAAACTTGAATCTGAAAATTCGCAAACGGCAGTTATATGGTTTGGTCGGCCCGAACGGTGCGGGAAAAACAACCGTCTTTAATATGCTGACCGGTGTATACGCGCCGACTACCGGTTCCTTCTATCTGGAGGGCGAGGATCTCACAGGTAAAAAGCAGGAAGTGATCAACCACAAAGGAATTGCGCGTACGTTCCAAAACATTCGCTTGTTTAACAACATGAGCGTGATTCGTAACGTGATGGTCGGTCTGCACAATCAGCCGGAATTCAAGTGCAATCCCTTTACCGGCATGTTCCGCTTACCGGGCTATTATAAGAGTGAAAAGAAAATGCGCGAGCGCGCAAAAGAAATCTTACGTATTTTCAATTTGGAAGACGAACGCAACAATCTCTCTTGCAACCTGCCGTACGGCAAACAGCGTAAGTTGGAGATCGCTCGTGCACTTGCTACCAACCCGAAGCTGCTCTTGTTAGATGAGCCGGCTGCCGGTATGAACCCCCACGAAACGGAAGACTTAATGAACATCATTCGGTACATCCGTGATAACTTTGATATGACCATTTTGCTGATCGAGCACGATATGAAATTTGTGTCCGGTCTGTGCGATGAGGTTACAGTTTTGAACTTCGGTACGATGCTAGCACAAGGCACACCTGCCGAAGCGCTTAATGATCCCGAAGTTATCAAAGCGTATATTGGAGGCTGATGACATGGCATTATTGGAAGTAAAAGATTTGACCGTGTTTTACGGCGTGATCCAAGCGCTTAAGGGGATCAGTTTTGAAGTAAACAAGGGTGAAATCGTGACGTTGATCGGCGCCAACGGTGCCGGTAAAACCACCACGATGCAAAGCGTTATGGGCTTGATCCCCAGCAAGAGCGGAACGGTTGTTTACAACGGTGTGGATATCACAAAAAAGCCGTGTCACAACATTGTGCATTTGGGTATGACGCAGGTCCCGGAAGGCCGCCGCGTGTTCCAGGAACTGACGGTGTACGAGAATCACTTGATGGGCGCTTACACCGAAAAGAGCAAGGCAAAGATCAAGCGTGACATTGAGGAAATCTATGAGTGGTTTCCGCGTCTTGGTGAACGTAAAAAGCAGGTTGCCGGTACACTTTCCGGCGGTGAACAGCAAATGCTCGCCATGGGCCGCGCGATGATGAGTCATCCCGAACTGCTCATGTTAGATGAACCCTCCATGGGTTTGTCTCCTTTGCTTGTTGACCAGGTGTTTGAGATTATTAAGAATTTCCAGAAAAACGGTACTACGATCCTGCTTGTTGAGCAGAATGCCGGTAAATCACTGGCGATCTCTGACCGTGCGTACGTATTGGAAAACGGACAGATCGTACTGTCCGGCACAGGCGACGAGTTGCTTAAAAGCGACATGGTTAAAAAGGCCTATTTGGGCGGTTAAAGTAATGCAAAAAGGGTTGTGTATCCTCACGATACACAACCCTTTTTCGTTATTGTTAAGCGTTATTTTGAAATACAAACACCACCGATGGGGCGAATGGATAGGATATGACACGAACCTTTTCCAAATGCCGTTTCCATTGTTTCGGTAAACTCCTCGACAAGATTATCCGGTACAAAATTCTGTGTGGTACCGCCGAATCCGCCGCCGTGGACACGCCAGGCACCTTTTCCGTTAAGCACACGTTGCGCAAGCGCAAGTGCTAATGAAATTCCTTGACAATTTACTGCAGCGTTAGCGTAGATATTTTGCAGGTATTCAAAGGAGGAGTGTCCGGATTCAATGATTAGCCGTTTAAACGTTTCAAAATCTCCCTGTTTCAGCGCGGCTACCTCTTTTTGAACGCGATCATTTTCGGCTAAAAAGTGCAATGCACGTAAAACAGCGCGGTCACCGCAAACGTTGCGTAGGGAAGGAATTTTTTTAAGTAGTTCCGCGTAACTCGTCTCACGCAGGAAGGAAACACCCAGTTCACGAGAAATCGCTTTCATTTCGTTGGTAATATTGGCATATTCGCCGGTAAGATCAGCGTGATTACCGCCAACGTCAACAATACACAAGCAATGCCCACTTTGAGAAAAATCAAAATCGACCGCCTCGACGATCGGCGACTCGGGGTCGGCAAAATCGATGGTGATGATACCGCCGACCGAAGAAGCCATTTGATCCATTAAGCCGCACGGCTTACCGAAATGTACGTTTTCCGCATATTGAGCAATTTTAGCGATCTCGATCGGATCTACCGTACCGTTATTAAACATGTGGTTGAGGATGGTGCCAATAAGCACCTCAAACGCGGCAGAGGAGGAAAGTCCAGAACCTTTAAGAACATTAGAAACCGTATAAGCGCGGAAACCGCTGACCGTATAACCTAATTGACAAAACCGATCGGCAACACCACGAATCAACGCGGCAGAACGGTTGTATTGCGCTTGGTTGACCTGCAAATCAGCTAGATCAATTGTGTCCATATCGTAACCGGCCGATTTTACACAAATGTAATGGTCTTTTGTTGGCGCGGCGACAGCAATAACATCGAGATTTACACTACCTGCCAGGACACATCCATGATTATGGTCGGTGTGGTTACCGCCGATCTCCGTGCGTCCCGGTGCGGAAAACAGCCACAAATCCTCTTCCTCGCCATATAGATCGGTATAGCTGTTCACGGCATCAATATAACGGTCCCGCTGGGCGGCAACCGCTTGCTGCCCGTACAGTTTTGCAAAAAGAGTGTCAAAGGTACCGCTGTGCAGTTTGTTGAGAATGGTTTGTGTACTGTTCATGATCATTCCTCCGAATGAATCTGATATTGATACTGTTATTATATCGTGTTGCTCGTGAAAAATAAAGACTTTTTTCGACGCAAAAAAGCGCAGACTTTTTCATAGTCTGCGCTTTTTGAGTTAAAAACCGCGGGAAGCACCGCCGCCACCGAAGCTGCCTCCGCCTCCTCGGAAACCGCCGAATCCACCGCCACCGCCGCGGTGATGAAAACCGCCGCCGATTGGGAAAAAGAAGAAACCGGGGTGAATGCGCCGTGTGCGGCGCATGATGGTGCTGATAATACACAGAAATATTAGGAGAACGATCAAAGAAAAGGTGGACCCCATTGAATCTTTTTCTAACTCATCAACGGGAATGTAATTGGGGTCGGCTTCCAGACCGTATTCCAGATACACTTCGTTAATAAGGGCATCGTATGCAGCAGCCAATCCTTCTGAAAAATTATCTTCTTGGAAATAGGGAAGAGCGTAAGTATCTAAAATGATGCCGGACTGCATATCGGTTACGGCACCTTCCGAACCGTAGCCAACCGAGATTCCAACCTCGCGTTCTTCCATTGCCAAAATGAGGACAATACCGTTGTCCTTTTCTTCGTCGCCAACACCCCAAGCACGCCCGAGCTGCACACCGTATTCTTGAATATCGGCGCCGTCAATGGTGTCCAGCGTGACAACAACCACCTGCGCGCCGGTTTTTTGATACAACTGAACGCCGGCGGCAAGCATATTGCTTTCGGTGCCATCGTCGATGACGTTGGCGAAATCATTCACAAAAAACTGATCCGTGGGTTTCACGGAAACGGTGAGTGCCGTTACCGGAAAGACAAAGACAGTTATCAGGAACAGTGTGAGTGCAATTACCTTTTTCATAGTATCAGAATTCTACTATCGGCGCGTCTAAGTCGCTTTCCGGCGCCTCGTACATTGTTTTTTTCTCAAACCCAAACATACCGGCAATAATGCTTGCGGGGAAACGGCGAATTTTCTTGTTATATTCACCAACGGCTTCGTTGTAGTCCACGCGCGCCGTTGCGATGCGGTTTTCTGCGCCCTCCAGTTGATCCTGTAAGGCGGTAAATTGCGTGCTCGCTTTCAGGTCGGGATAGTTTTCGACAACCACCAACAAACGGCTCAGAGCGGATTCCAGTTCAGCATTGGCTTCAAGCGTTTCGTCTGCCGTCGTACTGCCGGCGAGTTTGGCGCGGGCATCGGCAAGAGCCGTGAAAATTTCCTCCTCGTGCGCGGCATATCCCTTTACGGTGCTGACAAGATTCGGAATCAGATCGGCGCGACGGGTGAGCATGGTATCCACGGTGGCAAACTTTTCATTTGCGTCTTCATCCGCTTCAATCAGCGAATTGTATGATCCGACAAAAAGCCCGACAAACAGGCCGATGACGGCAAGAATCACAAGGACGATCACGATCGTTTTCTTTTTCATAAGATAACCTCTTTTCATTAGGATAATTATATTGTAACGCATTTTGCAGCGATTTTCAACATCTCGGAAACTTTTCTATACACCGTGCATCTTCGCCAGAATCCGTCATTTGATTTTTCGTATAATGGAAAGCAAGGGGGGACGCGCATGCCGATCATATATTTGGATATACTGATTGCCGTAAACCTGGTGATCGATTATCTGCTTCTATCGGCTACCTCTCGTATCTTACGTTTGACGCCAAAGCGATGGCGGCTGTTGCTCGGCGGATTATTCGGTGCGTTGTGCGCTTGTTTGATTTTTTTGGCAAAGGCGCCGACTTTGCTGATATTAGTATTGCATTTTGTGTGTGCCTGCATACTGATAAAGATTGTGTTTCCGTTTTCCAAAGTTTCCGTTTTTTTAAAGCAAGTGCTTGTGCTTTATGTAACGTCAGCGTTGTTTTCGGGACTTGTTTCGGCTCTTTGGTCACTTACGAAAAGCGAAACCTTTTACGCCTATAACGGCATCGTGTATATTGATATTTCTCCGTTGATGCTGACGGCATTTACTCTGGTCAGTTACGGAACGATTCGCTTGTATGAGTACATAACACGAAAACGAGTGCCGCTCGGGTATTCCTTTTTGCTTCACATTGACGATGGGAACGGAGTTTGTGAATGTCGGGCGTTATACGATACCGGTATGCATTTGACGGAGCCGTTTTCGGGAAAACCCGTGGTAATCGTTGAAGAAGCGGTTGTTAAGCCGTATTTATCCCAGGAGCAGACGCGTATGCGGGTAATTCCATACCGTTCTCTCGGAATTGATGGGTTACTTCCGGCTTTTGTGCCGCATTCTTTGACGGTTGAGACGAATAATCGTAAGCGTTGGGATATCAGCGGGACTTATGTAGCGTTATCAAAGAGTTTGGGACGCGGTGAGTATCAGGCACTTATCGGCAGCGACGTAATGGAAGGTGGGCTTTAAGATGACATGGTGGCAACGATTGAAAGCACTGGTGAGAAGGTGTTTCACTTTACAGATAAAGAAATGCGCAGAAGGTGTGTATTATATTAACGGCACGGATGCTCTTCCGGCTCCGCTATCGGTGGATGAGGAACGGGAAATGCTAAAAAAAGCAGGCGAGGGAAGCAACGAGGCAAGAGATCGGCTCATTACGCATAACCTCCGTTTAGTCGTGTATATCGCACGAAAATTTGAAAATTCCGGTGTTGGTATTGAGGATTTGATCTCAATCGGTACGATCGGTCTTATCAAGGCGGTAAGGACCTTTTGTCCGGAAAAGAACATCAAATTAGCAACCTACTCCTCTCGCTGTATTGAAAACGAGATCTTGATGTATCTGCGTAAAAACGCACAGATACGTAACGAGCTTTCCATTGACGAGCCGCTGAACGTGGATTGGGACGGTAACGAGCTGTTGCTGTCCGATATCTTGGGAAGCGACCCGGACGTGGTAAACCGTGGGGTTGAGCAGGAGGCGGAAAGGGATCTGTTGTTGGAATGTGTATCGCATTTATCACAGCGAGAGCAAACGATTATGCGATTACGGTTTGGTATCGGCGGGGAGCAAGAACATACACAAAAGGAAGTGGCGGATCTTCTTGGAATCTCACAGTCTTATATATCTCGTCTTGAAAAAAAGATCATCAAGCGATTGCGTAGGGATATTGAGCGAGCTGGATAGATTAAAGCTGCTTTTTAATGCGATCCAAAGCACCTTTTTCCAATCGGGATACTTGTGCTTGAGAAATGCCGATTTCCGCGGACACCTCGATCTGTGTCATTCCTTTGAAAAAACGAAGATTCAGAATGCGTTTTTCGCGTTCGTTAAGATTGCGGATGGCCTCTTTTAATGCGAGTTCATCCAACCAACTGCGGTCGTCCTCACCGTCACCGATCTGGTCCATGACGTAGATGGTATCCCCACCGTCGGAATAGATCGGTTCATATAAGGATACCGGCTCCACAATGGCCTCCAATGCCAGTACGACTTCTTCTTTCGGTGCGTCCATTTGGGCAGCGATCTCTTCGATTGTCGGTTCGCGGTTCATTTGATTGGTTAAAAGTTCTTTTGCCTGCATCGCCTTGTAGGCGGTATCCCGCATACTTCTGCTGATACGAATAGCATTATTATCACGCAAATAACGGCGTATCTCACCGATGATCATGGGAACGGCATAGGTCGAAAAGCGAACGTTCTGTGAAATATCAAAATTGTCTATGGATTTTATAAGACCGATACACCCCACTTGAAAAAGATCGTCTAAATTTTCGCCCCGCTGTGTAAAGCGCTGAATGACACTGAGAACAAGGCGAAGGTTGCCGTTGACCAGTTCTTCACGCGCTTTTTTGTCGCCTTCCTTTGTGCGCTTGAGAAGTGCCATTTTTTCCCGCTCGCTCAATACTTTAAGCGTCGAGGTATTTACACCGCAAATTTCCACCTTGTTGTACAAACTACCGGTCACTCCTTATTTTACGTGTACAGTGAGTATGGTCTGTTTTTATTGCAGGAATTCAGTAAATGATTGGAAACTATTCATTTTCCCGCACGTCTTTGCATAAGTATGTGACATAGGAGTGATGGTAATGGTTTGCAGAATAACGGACATGCATAACAAAGAAGTCATTAACATTTGTGACGGGATGCGGTTGGGTCGCGTGGATGACGTCGAGGTGGATACGTGTACCGCACAGTTGATCTCTCTTGTGATTTACGGGCGTTCAAAGATATTAGGGGTATTCGGTCACGAGGATGATATCGTCATTTGTTGGAAAGAGATTGAGGTAATAGGGGAGCATACGATCTTAGTGAATCATCCCATGTCGTTATGCGGTCCGGAGTCGTGTAAAAAGCGCCGTCATAACAGCGTTTTGAGCGGAATTTTCGGAAATTAAAAAAATTTACTTTTTTATAAGAAAAGGGCTTGCTATTTTACTATGACTGTGGTACAATATCACGGCAAAATGCATACGGGTATCCCTGGCTCCGGCGGTGTCGCGTAAGCGATTCCGGAGATGCGGTCAAAAAAACTGTCTTTGGCCGACAGATCCCGTAGAGGTGAAAACCAAGGAGGATTTCTAATGTCAGTCGTATCCATGAAACAGCTGCTTGAGGCCGGTGTCCATTTCGGTCACCAGACCCGCCGCTGGAACCCCAAAATGGCACCGTACATCTTTACTGAGCGCAATGGTATCTATATCATTGACCTGCAGAAGACGGTGCGTAAGCTCGAAGAAGCTTACATGTTTATCCGTGACCTGTCCGCCGAAGGCAAAACCGTTTTGTTTGTCGGTACCAAAAAGCAGGCACAGGATTCTATCGCTGAGGAAGCCGTTCGTGCCGGTGCGTATTTTGTAAACGCTCGTTGGCTCGGTGGTATGCTCACCAACTTCCGCACGATCCGCGGTCGTATTGCTCGCTTGAATCAGCTCAAGACGATGGCAGAGGACGGCACGTTTGATCTGCTGCCGAAGAAAGAAGTTATCAAACTCAACCATGAAATTGAAAAGCTCGAGAAATTCCTCGGCGGTATCAAAGGCATGGATAAGATCCCCGGCGCGTTGTTTATCGTTGATCCCCGCAAGGAGAAGATCGCGGTTGCCGAGGCAAAGAAACTGGGTATTCCGATCGTTGCGATCGTCGACACCAACTGCGATCCCGATGACGTGGATTATGTGATCCCGGGCAATGACGATGCTATCCGCGCCGTTAAGCTGATTGCCGGTGCAATGGCAAGTGCTATTATCGAGGGTCGTCAGGGCGATCAGGGTGCCAATGAGGAAGCTCCCGTTGCCGAAGAGGCCGCTCCGGAAGCTGTCGAAGCTCCCGCTGCTGAATAATCTCAGGAGGTATACAAGCTATGGCTTTTACTGCACAAGATGTTAAAAAATTGCGCGATATGACCAACGTCGGTATGATGGACTGTAAAAAAGCATTGACCGAGACCGATGGCGATATGGACAAGGCCGTTGACTGGCTGCGCGAAAAGGGCCTGGCGAAGGCGGCTAAGAAAGCAGACCGCGTTGCTGCGATGGGTGTGGCATATGCCGCTGTCGTGGACGGTGTCGGTGTTGTGATCGAGGTCAACTCGGAAACCGACTTTGCCGCTAAGACCGATGCGTTCACCGATCTCGTTAAAAATCTGGCTGAGGTCGTTGCGACCCAGAATCCTGCCGACATTGAGGCGCTGAAAGGTTGCACCTATCCGAACTCCAACCTGACGGTTACCGAGATCATGCAGGAAAAGGTTATGTCCATCGGCGAGAACATGCAGATCCGCCGTTTTGACCGTTTCCCCGAGAACACCTCCGTTGCATACGTCCATGCGGGCGGTACGCACGGTGTGCTTGTCAACCTCGCTGTCGAGGGTGACATCGACGTGACCGAGGTCGGTAAGAACGTTGCTATGCAGATTGCTGCTATGGGCCCGAAATACTGGGACAAAGCGCAGGTTCCGCAGGCAGATGTTGACAAAGAACTGCAGGTTCAGATCGCTTTGATGAACAACGATCCGAACATGGCTTCCAAACCGGATGCTGTGAAAGAGAAGATCGCTGCCGGTAAGATGAACGCGTTCTACAAAGAGTCTTGCTTACTGCAGCAGGAATTCGTTCGCTCAGATCTGTTCAAGGGCGACGTTGCCGGCTACATTGCCGATGCTGCTAAGAAGCTCGGCGGTACCATCACCTTCAAAGATGCTATCCACTACATCATGGGTGAAGGCATTGAGAAGAGAGAAGACGACTTCGCTGCTGAAGTCGCTGCCATGTCGAAATAAGAGTGCTTAACTAAAAACGGACGAGTCACCGAGACTCGTCCGTTTTTTTGCTTAAAAAAGAGCTTGTGCGTTATCCGCACAAGCTCTTTTCTTTTATTGAATATGGTTTTCGGCTTTCCAGTTCAGATAATCGTCATAGGACATCATCTTATCAATGATCGTGCCGTCTGCGCGGAACTCGATAATACGGTTGGCGACTGTTTCGATGAACTGGTGGTCATAGGACGAGAACAGCACGTTTCCGGGAAAAGCGATCAAACCGTCG
>JAFSGO010000154.1 GCA_017440765.1 Clostridia bacterium | reverse complement strand
TTTGTTCTCATTTTACTCAACGCGTTTTTTGCCGCGACGGAAATCGCGGTTATCTCGCTTAATGAGAAAAAGGTGAAAGCACGTGCAGAAGACGGCGATAAAAAAGCAATTAAAATGCTCCGGATGATTGAGAATCCGACACGGTTCTTATCGACCATCCAGATTGGTATCACGCTTGCCGGTTTCTTGGGATCGGCGTTTGCGGCGGATAACTTTTCCGAGCGCTTGAGCAACTTCTTTGTTGAAGCATTCCACCTTACAGCGGCACAGAAAGGTGTTATCGATACCGTATCGGTTATCGTTATCACCGTTATTTTATCATTCTTCACTTTGGTACTTGGTGAATTGGTGCCCAAACGTGTGGCAATGCGGCACAAAGAGAAACTTGCTGAGTCGGTATGCGGCATCATTTCTGTCTTGGCAGTTATTTTAAAGCCGATTATTTGGCTGCTCACCGTTGCCACAAACGGTGTTGTCCGCTTGTTCGGTATTGATCCTCACGCGAAAGAGGATCCGGTATCGGAAGAGGATATCGTGTTGATGTTGGATGCCGGTGCGGATGAAGGGTCGCTGGATGAGAACGATACTGAATACATCAAAAACGTATTTAAACTCGACGGTATGATTGCCGAGGATGTCATGACTCCTCGCAAAGCGGTTACCTTTATCTCTGCCGACGCCACCGACGAGGAGATCCTGCAGGTGATTGAGGAAGAGGGCTATTCGCGTATTCCCGTCTATTCTGAAAAGCCGGACAATATTATCGGTATTCTGTTCAGCCGTGACTATTTATTGCGGCGCAGCCATCCTGATTTTACACTGGAGCAAGCGATGTTTGAGCCGACCTTTGTGCCGGAAACAGCGCATTTGGACGTGCTTTTCAAAGATATGCAAAAGGCGCACAATCACATAGTTATCTTAGTCAATGAATACGGCGAGACTTCGGGTATCGTGACGATGGAGGATATCCTCGAAGAGATCGTTGGCGAGATTTGGGACGAAAGCGATGAGCCGGTAGAGGAGTTCCAACGGCTTGATGAGCATACGTATCGCGTATTGTGTTCTACGGCTGTGGAAGATTTCTTCGCGTTCTTTTCCATTGAACCGGAGGAGGAAACGGAAGCCACCACTGTCAACGGTTGGTTAACCGAAACGGTGGGCAGCATCCCTGAAAAGGGGTATACCTTTGAGTTTGAACATCTTACCGTGACTGTTGATGATGCGGATGATTTTATGACGCATGAGATCGTGGTCAAGGTGGGCGAGAAACCGCTCGACGAGAATACATAAAAAAGAGCTGATATGGAATTCCATATCAGCTCTTTTACGTTGTTATTTCGTTTACAGCGCAGCCATTGGTCCGAAAACGGCAATCAAGATAGCATACATGATCGGTATGGATATTACGCAAAGCGTGTGGGAGATCAGCGCCATACTGGCACCCGTTTTAGGATTGCCGCCATACGCTTCGGGAAACACGACGGTGTTAAGTCCGAGCGGTGCCGCACACGCGAAGAAAGCAAGGAAAAGCGGTACGTTGCTGATTTGAAGATCCAAAAGGGAGTTCAGCAGTTCCTTGATGCCAAATAAGGCGGCAATCAATACGACCGGCAAAATGACAAGGCGCAGCGCTGTGGCAACGTATACTTTTTTGTTTTGCAGCATTTGACGAATATCGTAATTGGCGATGGTAAAGCCGGCAAGCAGCATGGCAACCGGTCCCATGCAGGATTTTAAGGAATTCATGGCGGAGTGTACAAACGAGGGTAAATGTGTGCCCAAGCCCGTTATTCCTACCAAAATACCGATAAACATGGCAATCGTCGGAGCATTCATTATTTTCTTTAAAATGCCGCCTTTATATTCGCCTGTGGGGACCAGAACGCTGATACCCCAGATGTAGATCATAAGACTGAAGGGGAGATAGAACAGCTTATAATACGAGAGAACTTCGTCACCAAACAGAGCCAGCACAACGGGGTCGCCAATGTAACCGCCGTTTGCAAAGGCGAGGGCATACATATAAATGCCGCGCTCCGGAGATTTTTCCCGTACGAACACTTTTCCCAAAGGAATGGCAATCGCCATGCACATAGCAACACAGCAGATACCGAAGAAAATGTTGGTTGCGTGTGCGCTGATGGTGTTGATCGTGCAGTATGTAGCCATGGTGCTGAAACTTAACGCGGGACAAAATACCCAAGTTTCTAGCTTCGCCATGACCTTACCCGCATCATCGGGTAAGATCTTACATTTGTTGAGGATGAATCCCACGGCAATGCAGATGAAAAGCATCAGCATCGGATTCAACGTTGCTAAAAAAGTCGTTAACATAAAGGCGCCTCCGGGTTTTCACTCAAACGTTGCTGTTAGACTTTTGTAAAGCGATATTCGGTGACGGTATGGTAGGTGTCACCGGCTTTCAGCACGGTGGAAGGATATTCGGGATTATGAGGGCTGTCGGGGAAATGTTGCGTTTCCAGGCAGAACCCCTGATATTGCGACATCGGACCGCCTTTACCGAAATCTACTTTCAGCAAATTACCGGTATACAACTGCACGCCCGGTTGATCGGTGTAGCAATCCATACGGATACCGGTCTTGTTAGAAAT
Organism: Clostridia bacterium; assembly: GCA_017440765.1. Lineage (GTDB taxonomy): Bacteria > Bacillota > Clostridia > Oscillospirales > Acutalibacteraceae > RGIG3009. The sequence goes on along the minus strand of JAFSGO010000154.1, from coordinate 2,776 downwards.
CGCGGTCGCGCAATGTTTCCATTCGTTCGCTTCGCCGTTGAGAATGAAGTTGTGGTCGTAACCGTTTCCGAGCTTAATCTGCTCGTGATCATTGGTGATGTCGCGTCCGATCGGTTTCAACTTTCTAAAATCAAAGGGCGTTCCTTCAACGGACATCGGCTTGCCGAGAGGGATAAGATGCTCGTTCACCGGTAAGATCGTATCAGCAGAAATCTGCAACAGCGTATCCAGTATGTTGCCGCCGTTGTATCCGTTCAAATTGAAATAGGCGTGTTGAGTAAGACTGAGGATCGTATCCTTATCCGTGGTTGCCGTGTACTCAAACGACAAGGTGTTATCGGGCGTTACGGCAATGCGCACGTCCACGCACACGTTACCGGGATATCCCACCTCGCCGTCGGGGGAGAGTTGCCGTAAAGTGATAGCACTTTCCTCTACAGAAGCGACGATCCAGTTTTTTACCTGGAACCCGCCTTCTCCGCCGTGCAGATGACAAAATTCATTTTCGTTACAACCGACGTCGTAGGTGACACCGTTCAGCTCAAAGGTGCCGCCGGCAATGCGGTTGGCATATCTGCCTACCGTAACGCCGATACAACCGACTTCGTGCAAGTATGCCTCCATGCTTTCGTAGCCCAGTACAATGTCTTTGCCGTCAAATATCAAGTTCGTTAAGGTGCCGCCATAGGTGATAAAGGTGACGGACAAGCCGCCCTCGCCGGTGATCGTTAATTGTTCAACGGTCTCACCATTCGGCATGGTTCCGTACGGTTTGCGTGTTACTGACATACACAATCCCTCCATTTTCATCTTAGTATAGCGCAAGGAGATTTTTTTGTCAATTCAAACCATTGACAAAGACGCGAGAAAACCGTATAATCGACATATAAAAAGAACACTTGTTCTTGTTTGGGGTGCCGACTATGGAACGAACCATTCTACATTGTGATTGCAATTCCTTTTTTGCTTCGGTGGAGTGCGTCTATCGGCCGGAATTGTGGAAAGTTCCAATGGCGGTTTGCGGTGATCCCGATAATCGCCACGGCATTGTACTTGCCAAAAATGAAGCGGCAAAGCGGTATGGCATCGTCACGGCGGAAACCGTATGGCAGGCGAAGAAAAAGTGTCCTAATCTTGTTATCGTACCCCCGCATTACGATCGGTACGAAGACTTTTATCAGCGTATCAATGCGATATATTGTGAATACACCGATCGCGTCGAGCCGTTCAGTATTGACGAATCCTGGCTGGACGTCACCGGCAGTTGTTTGCTGTTCGGGGATGGAAAGACGATTGCCGATACCTTGCGCCACCGTATTAAGGAAGAAATTGGGTTGACCATTTCCGTTGGTGTTTCGTTTAATAAAACCCTTGCCAAGATGGGCAGTGACTATCGCAAGCCGGATGCTACCACGGTGTTTTCCAAGGAAAACTATCAGTCGATTCTGTATCCTATGCCGGTGTCTAATTTGATCTTTGCCGGTCGCAGTGCTACTGAAACGCTGGCGCGCATGGGGATTCGCACGATCGGCGATTTAGCATCCTCCGACCGCGCATGTGTGGTATCGGCGCTTGGTAAGCTTGGCGGACAGTTGCACGATTATGCATGCGGGTATGATCCGACACCGGTGCGGCTTTTTACGGATAAGCGTGACATAAAATCATGCGGAAACGGCACAACCTTTCCGCATGACATTTCAACCGCGGAACAACTGCATAATGGGTTGTTGTATTTAGTCGAGCCGGTGGCAGCGCGCTTGCGTTCACACGGTTTACGGTGCAAAACGCTCCATATTACCGTTAAGTTCCCGTCGTTGAAAACGGTTACACATCAACGAACGTTATCCCATCCCACTTCTGTTACTGCCGAATTATACGAGGGAGCGCTTTTGGCATTACACGATTGTTGGAAAGAGGGGGTACCGGTGCGTAGTTTAACCGTGACCGCTTCGAAACTTTGTGAAGAAGAGGAGCCCGAGCAGATCAATTTGTTTGATACGGAGGATGACAAGCACGACAAACGCTTGACGATCGATACCACGGTTGATGAGCTACGAAACCGATTTGGGAAACAAGCGGTAAAGCGTTTGGCGATCCTGCATCAAGAGAACGGTCATCCGCACGAAAAGTAACCGACGGCGTCTTTTTCGGTTTGTGTCAAAAGAACGGTGAGAAATTAAAAAAATCTGTTGACAAACTGGAAAGTAGCCGTTATAATAGACAAAGTCGCCGCGAGCGACGGTATGGCCCGGTAGTTCAGCTGGTTAGAACGCTAGCCTGTCACGCTAGAGGTCGACGGTTCGAGCCCGTTCCGGGTCGCCATACGCTGCTATAGCTCAGTAGGTAGAGCGCATCCTTGGTAAGGATGAGGTCACCAGTTCAACTCTGGTTAGCAGCTCCAAAAATCCCGTTCACGTAAGTGGGCGGGATTTTTACTTATTACCTTTTCACTCTTCACTCTTCACTAAATTCGTATTCGGGATTTTTGGAAAGTAAGAAGTAATAGTGAATAGTGAAGAAGTATGGTGTGGCTTTGCCACGAATTATAAAAACAATGCTTAGCATTGTTTTTATACCGCTTTTATGCTATAATACACTCAAGGCGGTGAGTTGTATATGGGATGCTTGTTTTTTCCTTTAGAGTTATTGGTTAACGGTATTATTGAGGGCTGGTTTTACTTGATGGAATGGATAATTCCTGAAAGGTATATTACACGAACGGTCCGAATTGTTTTAAAGGTTTTTGTTTGGATTCTTTCTAGTTTGCTCTTTGTGA
>JAFSGO010000153.1 GCA_017440765.1 Clostridia bacterium | reverse complement strand
CGATAACGATGCACCGGAAATCGAAGACGATGAATTTGATAAACTGACGCAGGAACTGCGTCGGTTAGAGGAAGCGTACCCGCAACTCATTACGGCTGATTCGTACACCCAGCGTGTACACGGCGAGGTCTCTCGTCTGTTCACACCGGTACAGCACGAAGTGCCGCTCGGCAGTTTGCAGGACGTGTTTTCGCTCGACGAGGTGCGCGACTTCGATAAACGCGTGCGGGAGGAGATCGCCCATCCCGTGTACGTGGTCGAGCCGAAGATCGACGGCTTATCCGTGTCACTGGAATACCGCGACGGTGTGTTTTACCGCGGTGCCACCCGCGGCGACGGGCAGACGGGTGAGGACGTATCCGCCAATCTGCGCACCATCGCTTCTATTCCGTCTAAACTGAACAACGCACCGTCGCGTGTAATCGTACGCGGCGAGGTGTATATGCCGAGAGAACAGTTTGCGTATTTGACAGGTTTGCAGGAGCAAAACGGTGAAAAACCGTTCAAAAACCCGCGCAATGCCGCTGCGGGATCTCTCAGGCAAAAAGACCCCACCGTCACCAAAACGCGTGGTTTGGATTTGTTTGTGTTCAACCTTCAACTCCTTGAAGGGGAGAGCGTGACCGCTCACGCCGCCTCGCTTGAGTATATGAAAGCGTTAGGCGTCCCGATGATCCCGTTTTATCGGCGCACCGATTCGATCGATGAGGTCATTGCGGAGATCGAGCGTATCGGGCAAAACCGTAACGGTCTGCCGTTTGACATTGACGGTGCGGTCATTAAGGTGGATGATTTTGCCGATCGCGACCGTCTTGGTTCCACCAGCAAATACCCGCGCTGGGCGGTGGCATATAAGTATCCGCCGGAGGAAAAGCAGACAGTTCTTCGCAAGGTGGAGATCACGGTGGGGCGCACCGGCGTGTTGACGCCTACGGGTGTGTTTGATCCGGTCACCTTGGCGGGTACCACCGTCAGCCGTGCCACGCTGCATAATGCGGATTTCATCCGCGAAAAGGGGCTCGGCATCGGGGATACCGTTATTCTGCGCAAAGCGGGTGACATCATTCCCGAAGTCGTGCGTGTGGAACGGCACGCGGGTGCGCCGATCTTTGAACTTCCCGCGCATTGTCCCTCCTGCGGAGAAGCGGTGGGACGTGAAGAGGATGAAGCGGCATTGCGTTGCTCCAATCCCGATTGTCCTGCACAACGCCTGCAACGCTTGATCCATTTTGCCTCGCGTGACGCGATGGATATTGAGGGACTCGGTCCCGCCGTATTAGAACAACTGGTGGAAGAAGGGCTCGTTTTCCGTATTGACGATCTGTACACGCTCGACCGCGAGGCAATCCGCGTGTTAGAGGGCAAGGGCGAACGCTCTGCCGACAATCTGATCGGGGCGATCGAAGCGTCAAAGCAAGCCGATCTCTCCCGCCTGTTGTTTGCACTCGGTGTACGGCACATCGGGCAAAAGGCGGCAAAACTGCTGGCACAGCGGTTCGGCACTATGGAGGCGGTCATGGCGGCATCGGTTGAGGACGTGGAAGCCATTGACGGTTTTGGCACGGTCATGGCGGAAAACGTGGTACGGTTCTTCTCGTTAGAACCCACCCGCCGATTGATCGAACGGCTTAATGTCCTCGGTGTGAATATGGAGAGCAACACCACGCAGGTCGATCAGCGCTTTGCGGGTATGACCTTTGTGCTGACCGGCACCTTGCCTTCCATGACGCGCGACGAGGCAAGTGCGCTTATCGAGCAATACGGTGGTAAAACAGCGGGCAGTGTATCCAAGAAAACGTCAGTAGTGCTCGCCGGTGAAGAAGCGGGCAGCAAGCTGCGCAAAGCGCAGGAACTCGGTGTTCGCATCATCGATCAAGCGGAATTTGAGGCGCTTTTACAATGATTCTCGCGGTAGTAGAGTGACTTTTTGTCGATTCTACTACCGCGTATTTGCTTAGTGGAGAAGAGAAATAGAGGAATGGAGTGTTAAACGCACGAACTCGTGGTATGCTTTTATTGTTAAAATCCAAAACATAAGGAGAACCACTATGAGCCATTCGTACATTTTAAGTTGCTGCTCCACCGCGGATCTGTCCAAGGAGCATCTTGAAAGCCGCGATATTTCCTACGTTTGTTTTCATTACACCATGGACGGTAAAGATTATCCGGATGATCTCGGTCAGACCATTGCCTTCAAGGATTTCTATCAGGCGATGCGCGACGGCGCGGATACCCAGACCTCGCAGGTGAACATTTCCGAATACTTAAATTATTTTACGTCGCTGCTCGAAACCGGCAAGGACGTGTTACATGTGTCGTTGTCCTCCGGCATTTCGGGCTCGGTCAACTCGGCACGCAACGCGGCGGCGATCGCGGCGGAGCGATTCCCCGACCGTAAGATCTACGTGGTGGATTCGCTGGCGGCGTCCTCCGGCTTCGGCCTTATCATGGATAAACTCGCCGATATGCGGGATGACGGCGCGGATATCGACGAAGTCTATCAATGGGTAGAAGAGAACAAAAAGCGCCTGCATCACTGGTTCTTCACCTCCGACCTCACCTTCTTTGTCAAGGGCGGTCGCGTGTCCAAAGCGGCCGGCTTCTTCGGTGGGCTGCTCGGTGTTTGCCCGCTTCTTAACGTCGATCATCAAGGCCGCTTAGTCCCCCGCAGCAAGATTCGCGGCAAGCAAAACGTCATCCGCGAGATCGTGGAGCGCATGGCGCAGTTCGCCGACGGAGGCGAGCAATATGCCGACAAATGCTATATGTGTAATTCCGATTGCTATGAGGATGCTAAAGCCGTTGCCGATCTGGTGGAAGCGCGCTTTCCGAACTTAAAAGGTAAGGTGCTCATCAATGATATCGGTACCACCATTGGCAGCCATACCGGCCCCGGTACCGTCGCCTTGTTTTTCTGGGGCGAGGAACGCAAGGATTAATACAACCACTAAAAACCCCTCTTGCAGTAAAAACTGCAGGAGGGGTTTTGCTATTTCGAAAAAGCAATTTTTCTGTCGAAAAAGCGGTAAAAATCATTGCGTACTCCGCTTTCCTATGGTACAATCGGTAAAAGAGGGGGAGTAATGATGAAAAGAATAGTGGCTGCCACTTTAACGATAAGCTTTTGTTTTCTTCTTGTCGCTTGCGGAGCTTCTGAGTCGATTGCTGATAAAACGACCACCGAGCCCGTGACCACGACCGCAACGACAACTATAACGACCACGACTACGACCGCAACCCCTGCATCGTCCACCAACTCCCAAACAAAAACGTCAGTCCAAAAGACAACAGCGACGGTTACTCCCGGTGAGGATCCTCGTGGCCCCGTTTTGGCAGCCCCTACCGACTATACGGTCGATGCGTCCTTTTTTGACGACGCGGTCTTTGTAGGAGATTCCGTCAGTTTGAAACTCTCTTACTATGCCGCCGGCTCCGGAGAACTCGGCAAGGCAAAGTTCTTGGTCGCCGGCAGTTACGGTGTCGGCAATGCCATTTACGATCATCCCGATACCAAGTTAAAATATCAAGGCGTCGCTTATACCAACGTGGAAGAAGCAATCGCGGCAACCGGTGCCGGAAAACTGTTTATTATGCTGGGCATGAACGACATTGGTCGATTCGGTGTCAGCACGAGCATTACGAACTGGGGTACTCTTTTAAACCTTATCCGTTCCACCTGCCCGAATATAACCATCTATATCCAATCCATGACACCGATATGGACGGGCGGCGAGCGCGGCGGTCTTACGAATGCCAACGCGAACACGTATAACGCCCAACTTAAAACCTTTGCCGAGAATAACGGTTGCAAATTCATTGATGTAGCATCCTATATGAAGGATTCTACAGGTGGTTTGGCAACGGCATTCTGTTCGGACAGCTTTGTTCACGTGACGGATGCGGGCGCCAAAACGTGGGTTCAGGTTCTCAAGGCGTATGATAACTATTGATGAGAGGAACAAGATCGTATGAAACGGTTGTTAAGCGGCCTTTTGGCTTTTTTGTTAATACTGTCCTTGAGCGCTTGTGCAGACGACAGCACCGGCGTAACACCGAACATGGAGACCGTATTTGCCTCGATGGCGGATCAGTTACCTGAAGCGCTGCCTTTTGATGCCGAAAGCGTGTTCAACGCTTATGGGGTGGAACCTGCTGCTTGCAAGCAAGAAATCGTGATTTCGTATTACGACGGTAACTGCACCGCCGAATTGTGGTTGATCGAAGCGGTTGACCAAGAAAAGGCCGAGAGTATCAAAGCGCTTGCCGAAGCCCGTTTGGAAAGCATGGGCTCGCAGTTCCGCACTTACGATGCCGCCGCTTATGCGTTGGTCGGGGAGGCAAAATTGTTTACCCACGGTAATTGTGTCGTAATGATTGTTTCCGAGAATGCTGATGCGCTGTTGGATATTTATCAAACGGCTGCCGAATTAGCGTAATAATAGGGGAGGGGAATACCCCTCCCTTACTTTACTATTATCGATTTGAAGGGAGGAGTTTCAGCATGCTGTTTTCCAGTCATGTGTTTTTGTTTGCCTTTTTGCCATCGATCTTGCTGGTATATTATCTCTCCCCCCGACAGATAAGGATCCCCGTCCTGCTGCTGTGGAGCTTAGCGTTTTACGGTTGGGGCGAGCCGATCTATCTGTTCTTAATGATCGGTACCATCGCTATCAACTATGTCTTCGGCGCGTGGATCCACACTCGTCAAAGCAAGGGGTCCGGTGCCAAGGGTGTGTTGGCGGCGGGTGTTGTGACGAATCTCTTGATTTTGGGCTTTTTTAAATATGCAGGGTTCTTTGTTACCCAGTTAAAGGCACTGTTGCCCTTTATGGCGGGAGTCAAAGCACCTCAGATCGCACTGCCTATCGGTATCTCGTTCTATGTATTCCAATCGATGAGCTATCTTATCGACGTGTATCGTCACGATGCACCGGTGCAAAAAAACGTATTGACTTTCGGCACCTATGTTACCTTGTTCCCGCAACTGATTGCCGGTCCCATCGTTCGCTACAGCGACGTGGCATCTCAGATGACCGATCGGAAAGAGTCACTGGAGAAATTCGCCTCCGGCGTACAGCGTTTCATTATCGGTTTGGGGAAAAAGCTCTTGCTTGCTAATCCGATGGGAAACGTATGGGAATTGTTGCAGGAACAAAACGGCACGGCTGACGCTTGGGTCGGAATCATTGCCTATACTTTGCAAATTTATTTTGACTTTTCGGGGTATTCCGACATGGCGATCGGCCTTGGCCGTATGTTCGGGTTTGAATTTTTGGAAAACTTCAATTACCCGTATATCTCCGCTACCGTTACCGAATTTTGGAGACGGTGGCACATCAGTTTATCCACGTGGTTTAAGGAATACGTCTATATCCCGCTCGGCGGTAATCGAAAAGGATTACCGCGTCAGATTGTCAATCTGTTGGTGGTGTGGGGGCTAACCGGATTTTGGCACGGTGCCAGTTGGAATTTCCTGTTGTGGGGGCTCTATTATGCTGTGCTTCTCATTCTGGAAAAGTTATTTTTGCTCAAATGGCTCCAAAAACTGCCGAAGTTTGTGGGGCATCTCTATTCCTTGATCGCCGTGATGCTCGGTTGGGTATTGTTCTTTTTTGAGGATATGGGACAGCTTGGCGTTTTCTTTGCAAAACTCTTTACGCCGATGTCGACCGATGCCAAAGCGATGAATTTGATTTTAGGTTTTGCACCTTTACTGTTGGTTAGTTGCTTTGCGGCAACACCCTTGCTCAAAAACTGGGGCGATCGTCTGCAGAACACAAAATTCATCCGTTACGGCAAATTAGCGGCCTGCGGAGTGATCTTTTTCCTGTGTGTGGCTGCGTTAGCATCCAACAGCTACAATCCCTTTATTTATTTCCGCTTTTAGGAGGTGCAGCCGTGAAAGCAAAAACAGAACATTGGGTGACAGTGGTGGGCTTTTGTGCCTTCTTGGGGGTCGCGGCTGTACTGTACCTCTTTCTTCCTCGCTCAGAGTATTCTGAGCGGGAAAAACGATATTTGGCAAAAAGCCCCACACTGACGATCGACTCACTGGTCTCCGGCGAGTATGGGGAAGATTTGGAAACCTACATGGCAGATCACATTCCCGCGCGTGATTTTTTTGTGGGGCTCAATGCCTATGCGGATCTTTTGAGCGGGCGGCAGGTATCCAAAGATATCTACGTGGCCGCGGATAACCGCTTGGTGGAAGCGCCTGTCGTGTGGAACGGCGTTCAGGCCACTAAAAACATGAACGCCGTCAATCGTTTGGCGAAAGCACTGAATCGAAAAGTGGACCTGATGATCGTTCCCTCAGCCGGATGGGCGGTCGAGGATCCGATCGTCGGTCTCGCCGATCCTTATACCGACAAAGAACAGATCGAGCGGCTGTATGCCATGGCTGACGACACCGTGGATACGGTGGACGTGTTATCGGTGCTTGCGGCAGAAAGTAACCGTGGCGCGCTGTATTACAAAACAGACCATCACTGGACCAGCTTTGGCGCTTATAAAGCTTACAGCGCGTACATGGAAGGCAAGGGAAGAACGTATCCGGCAGCCGAGGAGTTCGCCGTCACGGTTGCTGATGGCTTTCAGGGTTCCACCTATTCTCGTGCCGCCTTGTGGCTGACTCCCTCAGAACCGTTGGAACTGTGGAAACGGACGAGTCGCTTATTCGTGACAAACAGCAAAACCAACCAACCTCACGAAGGCGTATTTTATACTGAGCGGTTGAACGAAGCTGATAAATACACGGTGTTTTTAGATGGCAACCAAGCCATTGTTCGCATTGAAAATCCGGAAAACGTCGGCAAAGGCAGTGCTTTGGTGATTCGCGATTCCTATGCAAATTGTCTGGGACCTTTCCTTGCGGAATCGTATGAAACAGTTGTTCTGGTGGATCCGCGTTACTATAAAGAGTCGATCACCGCACTGTGCGCCGAGGAGGAGTTTACCGATATATTGGTGTGCTATAGCTTGGGGAATTTTATGACCGACAACAATTTAGTTTGGTTAAAATAAAAAACACGGAGGATT
>JAFSGO010000152.1 GCA_017440765.1 Clostridia bacterium | reverse complement strand
GTCCGCGCCCTTGCTGTTCAAAATGCTTGCATTTTCGACATATTTGTGGTAAAATAACATATGTTACAAAGGGAGGTATGGGCTTTGAGTAATAAGGTTTTGCTGACTGCTGACAGCACTTGTGATTTAAGTGAAGAAATCAAGGAGCGTTTCCATGTCATCACGCACCCGCTTCATGTTGTATTGGATGGGGAAAGTTATGAAGACGGTGTCAATTTGGTGCCGGACGATATTTACCGTGCCTACGAAGAGAAAAAAGTCTTACCGAAAACGGCTGCCGTAAACGCCGCTGAATTTATCGACTTTTTCACCCCTTATGTTGAGCAGGGGTATGAGATCGTGCATCTCAACTTGGGTTCCGGTCTTTCGGTTACCCACGCGAACTGCCGTATGGCGGCAGAGGAGCTGAAAGGCGTTTACGTGGTGGATAGCTGCAACCTCTCAACCGGCAGTGGATTGCTGGTGTTGGAAGCAGCTGAGCGTATTGCCGCCGGTATGCCGGCAGAGAAGGTTGCCCGTGAGGTTCAGGAGCTTGCTTCGAAAGTCAGCGCAAGCTTTGTGCTGGATACGTTGGAGTTTTTGCACAAGGGCGGTCGTTGTTCGGCACTTGCCATGATGGGGGCGAACCTGCTGCAACTGAAGCCCTGCATCGAGGTGGATAACACCAGCGGCAAAATGGGCGTTGGCAAGAAATACCGCGGCTCATTGGATAAGTGCCTGCAGCAGTATGTGAAGGATAAGCTTGACGGTCGTACCGATATTCGTACCAACCGTGTTTTTATCACCCATTCCGGTATTTCGGATGAGCGTATCGCATTGGTAAAAGCCGAGGTAGAGAAATATCAAAAGTTTGATGAAATTCTGATCACTCGTGCCGGTTGCACCATTTCCTCGCATTGCGGTCCGAACACGCTTGGCGTTCTGTTTATGACAAAATAATGACAACAGTAAAAGGCCTCTCATCAACTGATGAGAGGCCTTTCTATATGATCGTCAAAATGTGTAGTGTCAGTGCGCCTATGCCGACACCCATCAAAAATAGTCCCCAATACCGCGCAAGTCGAAGCCGCCTGGCCCGTTTGAGACCGGTGTAGCCGGTGGCGGTGTTGACCAGACGATGTGCTTCCGCGTCCAAAAGGGCGGGGGAGGATTCTTTGCATTGTTGTCGCACAATGAAAAATACACGTTCAAAGTACGGGTTTGTCGTATCGGTAACTTCTACGATCTGACGGCTGATCCCTTTGATCATACTGCACCCTCCACATGGGTATTTTTATCCACCGAAACGCATGTTTAATCGCTGAAACCGCGTTTTTTCGGTGCTTGTTTTCAGTATGGTCTGAGAAGCAAAATTTATACCAAAAAACAGGTGTTCGACCCAAAATATAACAATCTGTAAATTATTTATGAGGCAGGTGATTGTGGAAAACTCTGTTGAAAATGTGAACAAATCCCTATATTTCAAGGGGTTTTACGCCGACTTTTGATCGAAAAAAAGCGAAATTACCAGATATTTCCAAAAAAATGCATACGAACTGTTGAATTCACTTTACGGTTCGCGGCTTGTTAAGAACCAAACCGCGCGTTCAACAGAATCGCGCGAATTTCCCCAATCTGCACCCTCTCCGCTGTTGCGATAGTCGAACATTTTGCAAAAATGTGACACGTCACCGCGCAGGGCTTCGAGGTATTGTTTTGACAGCGTGGAAGCTGCTTTGGAAAAGTCGCCGACCGAGTGTTTATTCATGTTTTTTGGGGCGGCGGATACCAACTGAGTAAAGTGGGGAAGACAAAGAGCTTCTTGTTCCTCAAACAGTTGCCGAAATTCGCGTTCGGATTCCCAAAGACGGCAGACGGTAGCAAGCATGCGTTCCATCGCCCAGTCCACTTGGTTGCAGATAAAGCAGGTTTCGGTGCGGGCAGTAGCTTTTTTCGCTTGAGCTTTTGCGCTTGCGCCGACCAGGGGGAGTCCTCCTTTGAAGATGGTTTTTTCCATTTCATCCAAATGACTTTCCAAAATCAGTGCAACGCCAAGTCGATTGCGTTGCTTAAGAATCATACGGAAATGATCGTAACAAAAGCCGAGTCGATTGGTTTCAATACGGACGTCCGGTTCCATCATGGCGGCACCGGTAATATATTCTGCCATGCGTTTCTCAAGCATATTGCGCATACGGCAGATCGGGCAACCCTCTTTTGGGTCAAAGACCTCACTGATGGGAATGTTCGTAATATCAGCGCGCATATTCTTCACTCCTTTTACAGTCACAGTATAGCAAAATCGGGGGTGTGAAACAAGTTTTTTTACAAAAACCGTTCTTTTTTTAACGAAATGCTTTGCATAATACAGTTTTTGGTGTATAATAACTTCATAAAGAAATAGGAGGTCTTGTGTTATGCCCCTCGTAAACACAAAAGAGATGTTCAAAAACGCTTATGACGGTGGGTACGCGATCGGCGCATTCAACGTCAACAACATGGAGATCATGCAAGGTATTGTTGAGGCCTGCAAAGAGTTAAACTCTCCGGTTATTTTGCAGGTATCCGGCTCTGCCAGAAAATATGCCCATCATCCTTACTTGTATCACATGGTGCAAGCGGCTGTGGAGGAGACCGGCTTGCCGATTGCTCTGCACTTGGATCACGGTTCCAGTTTTGAATTGTGCAAGGATTGCATTGACGGCGGCTTCACTTCGGTGATGATCGACGGCTCGCATCTGCCGTATGAGGAAAACGTGGAGGTTACCCGCAAGGTCGTGGAGTACGCACATGCGCGCGGCGTCACGGTTGAGGGTGAGCTCGGTCAGCTTGCCGGTGTCGAGGATGAGGTTAGCGTTGAGGCCGATAAAGCCAATTATACCGATCCCGACCAGGTGTTGGATTTCGTGACCCGTACCGGTGTGGATTCGTTGGCAATCGCTATCGGTACCAGCCATGGCGCTTTCAAGTTTAAACCCGGCCAGAAGCCGCAACTTCGTTTTGATATTCTGCGTGAAGTTATGAACCGCTTGCCCGGTTTCCCGATCGTGCTTCACGGCGCGTCTTCGGTCATGCCGGAATACGTGTCGCTCGTTAACCAGTACGGCGGTGAAATGGCGGATGCTATCGGCATTCCGGAGGATATGCTGCGCGAGGCCGCTTCGTTGGCTGTCTGCAAGATCAACGTTGATTCTGACCTGCGCTTGGCGATGACCGCCGGTGTTCGTCGCCATTTGGCAGAGAACCCGAAGCATTTCGATCCTCGTCAATATCTCGGTGACGGCCGCGCTTGCATTACTGAGGTCGTTAAACACAAGATCCAAAACGTTCTCGGCAGTGCCGATCGCGCATAAATTTTGCAACTCGAAAACCCCGCTGTTCGGCGGGGTTTTCTTTAGAAAGGGCGTATAGTATGCGGCTTTTGATCATAGACGGAAACAGTATTTTAAACCGTGCCTTTTACGGTATTAAAGTGCTGACGACGCATGACGGTGTTCCCACCAATGCGCTGGTCGGCTTTCTCAATATCTATTTCCGTTTGTTAGAGCAGACCGAGGCGGATGCGGTTGCGGTTGCTTTTGACCGTAAAGCGCCCACTTTCCGTCATCAACTGTACGACGCTTATAAAGCCGGTCGCAAAGGAATGCCGGAAGAACTGGCACAGCAACTGCCGCTTATCAAAGAACTGTTAACCTATATGGGGGCTACCGTCGTCGAACAGGACGGTTACGAAGCCGACGATATTCTCGGCACGCTGTCCGCCAAAGCGCAGGAGCAGGGTGTGCCGTGCTATATCGCTACCGGTGACCGCGACTCTCTGCAACTGGTGGGTGAGAACGTCACAGTATTACTTGCTGCTACTCGCATGGGAAAACCGGAAACCGTTGTGTTTGATTCTGGGGCAGTGGAAGAAAAATATGGCCTTTCTCCCGCTTCTCTTATTGATCTTAAAGCGTTGATGGGCGATACCAGTGATAATATTCCCGGTGTGCCCGGAGTTGGCGAAAAAACGGCATTGGATCTGTTGCATCAATTTGGTACGCTGGACGGTGTGTATGACCACTTGGCAGACGTGCGTGAATCTTTGCGTCGTAAATTAGAAGACGGAAAAGAAAGTGCCTATCTCAGCCGTCGCTTGGGTGAGATCTGCCGGACTATGCCGATGGATACGGAATTGTCACACTATGCCCTTCGTCCGTTGCAAAAAGCGGAGTTGGCCTCTTTGATGACGCGCCTTGAACTGTTCAAGATCATGGAGCGCCTTGACCTCGACGGTACCGTTGTACCGAAGGAAACCGTCCACTCTATCACGCTCAAGACCGTTTCATTTGATGAATTGAACACTAATGGTGCCTTTACCGTATGGTTGCAGGATGAAACGGCGTATGTGACAGCGGGGGATGCAATAGCGACAGTATTGGCATCCTCACCGAAATTTTTGAATTTTTTGGAAAACCCCGCTGTGGCAAAACGCACAGCAGACACAAAGTCGCTTGCAACACACGCGCTTTCCTATCACCGCACCTTATCCAACGTGACGATGGATGCGGTGTTGGCGGCGTATTTGCTAAATCCCCTTGCTTCGGCGTATGAATTGCCGCGCTTGGCGCAGGAGTACGGTATTGCTGTGCCCGAAGGCGATCAACCGCTTGAAGCGCGTCTGCTTTCTCCTCTTTGTGATAAGTTGGAAGAGGAGATTCATGCCGCTGAACAAGATTCTTTGTTGCGTGAAATGGAGATACCGCTCAGTATGGTTCTCGCTTCTATGGAGCAGGTTGGTTTTGCGGTGGACGGCGAAGGCGTTGCCGCCTTTGGCAATATGCTTGAAGAACAACTAAACACATTGATCGCGTCAATCGAGGAGCAGGTTGGCTATTCCTTTAACCTTAACTCTCCGAAGCAACTGGCAAAGGCCCTGTTTGAGGATTTGGGGTTGCCTGCCAAAAAGAAGACAAAATCCGGTTATTCCACCAATGCCGAGGTGCTCGAAAGCTTGCGACTTGCCCACCCGGTGGTGGATATGATCTTAACCTATCGTACGCTTTCCAAACTAAAATCCACGTATTGTGACGGATTGCTAAAGGTTATTGCACCCGATGGACGAATTCACACCTCGTTCAACCAAACCGAAACGCGTACCGGACGTATTTCGTCAACTGAACCGAATCTTCAAAACATTCCGGTTCGCCAGGAGTTAGGACGAGAATTACGCCGTTTCTTCCGTGCAAAAGAAGGATACGTTTTGTGCGACGCTGACTATTCTCAGATAGAGCTGCGCGTACTTGCCGCGTTGTCGGGGGATAAAACGATGGTGGATGCGTTCAACAATGAAGAAGATATCCACCGTATTACGGCATCTCAGGTGTTTGACGTACCGGAAGAGATGGTTACGCCACTGATGCGCTCGCAAGCAAAGGCCGTCAACTTCGGCATTGTATACGGGATCAGAGCGCATTCGTTGTCGGAGGATATCCACGTCAGTTACGGCGAGGCAAAACGCTATATTGAGCAATATCTGGCACATTACAGTGCGGTTGCCGGGTATATGGATGGGCTGATCGAAACGGCAAAGCAGACGGGTTATGCTGCTACACTGTTTAACCGTCGCCGTCCGTTGCCGGAACTGCGTGTATCAAATCACATGACACGCGCGTTTGGCGAACGTGTTGCACGCAACATGCCGATCCAGGGAACGGCCGCAGACATCATTAAATTTGCGATGATCCGTGTCTATGAGCGATTACAGCGTGAAAACGTGGATGCCAAGTTGATCCTGCAGGTGCACGACGAACTGATCGTGGAAGCATCCGAAAGCGATGCCGACCGTGTGGAAACGATCCTGCGTGAGGAAATGGAACAAGCGGCAACGCTGTCTGTCCGTTTGAGAGTCGATGTGCATACCGGAAAGACCTGGTATGATGCAAAATCCTAATAGCGGGAATAGCGATAACGGTACACACTCATGGCAATTCCCACGCCGAGAAACAGTGTCAGCAGGGAACTGCCGCCGGCACTGAAAAAGGGGAGTGTAATGCCGAGCACCGGCATCACGCGTAATGCCATGCCGATGTTCACAATGGCTTGCGAGGCGATCAAAATAAGCAGCCCCATGCACAGCAATTGACCGGTTGGCTCCGTGGATTTCCGTGCGTTGCGGTACAGAAACAGCAGAATAAGGGAGAGAAGTGCCAACACGAGTATGGCACCGAGAAAGCCAAATTCTTCACCCGCAACGGTGAAGATAAAGTCGTTTTGTCGGGCGTATAGATTATCCTTACCACCTTGTAGGTATCCCACACCGTGTATGCCTCCTGCACCGATCGCGGTCACACTCAGTTCTTGCTGCCAACCGGTGGTGTTGCGGTAGGTATCGACTTGAAATAAACAAAGAAATCGTGCCTTTTTGTCTGGGCTCATTCGTTGCCAAACGAACGGTATTACGGCGGCCAGCGAAACCGTTCCGCCTAGGATGTATCGGAGCGGTAACCCGCCAACGATCAAAAGCACGGTAAACAATACTATGCAAATAAATGCGTTACCGTCGTCTCCTTGTAAAAAGATTAAGAGTATGGGCAACGCACCGTGTGCACACAGCCCCAATAACGGGAATGGCTTGCGAATACGATCGCCAAGTGTGGCGATATGGTGCGAAAAGGTGACGATAAACGCAATTTTAAGCAGTTCTGACGGCTGTAACAAGAAGTTCTGTGATCCGAGCGGGAGTAACAGCCAGTTGCGGTCGTCCGTGCCGGGGACCTCATATCCAAGCGGTGTGAAGGTCAGTGCCATCAACACGAGTGACGGCAAGGCAAGGAGATACCAACGCGCGGCAAGTGAACGATAGTTTATGAACGAAATGAAACACGCTGCCAATATGCCGAAAAGTAAGCAAAGTGCTTGCATGGTCGGATTGCCGCCTGATCCGGATATATTTGCGGAATAGATTAGCAGCAGCCCGTAAAGAGAAGCGGCAATGCAACTAATGAGTAAAAACCAATCGGTATGACGCGTCAATTCTTTTACGGTATGCACGCGGTTCATACTATCACCCCACGTTAGTATGAACCGTGTTACGGAAAACTTTTCGAAACGTTGGATTTTCCTCTTTTCTAAACGAAGAAATTGTGATACTATAAGAATAATGGCTATATAAAAAGGAGGTGGGCAGTATGACGGTTGTAACGCACAGCGAATCCGAAACCGGTGAACTCGGTGCACGTTTGGCAGCTTGTTGTACTGCCGGCACCGTGGTTGCCTTTTTCGGTGGACTCGGCATGGGGAAAACCGCTTTTGTGCGCGGTATGGCGAGCGTGTTATCGCCGGATGCCCACGTATCAAGTCCTACCTTTGCCCTTGTGAATAACTATGGCGGTAAGCCGCCGCTTGTCCATTTTGATATGTATCGCGTTACCGGTTGGGAGGATCTGGATACTACCGGATACTACGATTATCAAGACCAGGGCGCGATCCTTGCGGTGGAGTGGAGCGAAAATATTGAGACGGCGCTACCGCCTGATGCGGTGCGCGTTACGTTTTGCCGCTTGTCCGAAACCGAACGGGAGATTACCATCGAGGGGGCAACACTATGACAGAACAAAAACCGGTTACCCTGCTTGCGGTAGAATCGTCTGCCGGCCCGGCATCGTGCGCCGTACTCCGTCGTGAAAACGGAACGGAGCAGATCGTGTGTACCGGCTCTGTCAACAACCGTTTGACGCATAGTCAAACGCTTATGCCGATGATCCACGATATGCTGAAAAACGCGGCG
>JAFSGO010000151.1 GCA_017440765.1 Clostridia bacterium | reverse complement strand
GTTCCTGAATGGCACCGGTATCGTCATGGATTCCGTCACCGTATAACGTATAGGACATAACAGATCCTCCCACACAATGCGTTTTACGCATTATAGCACACCCGTATGGTAAATACAATAAGAATCACATATTTTCATGGCACCATAAAAACAAAAGGGCAGGCACTACGCCTACCCTTTTTACTTGGTCGAGATGACCGGTCACCGTACAGTGCGGTAGTTTGTGCTCGTCTGCGAGTTTCGGTACAGCCCGTCAGGGCGGCACAACTCTACGCCCTAAAAACGCCACACCGTGGCGTTTTCTTAACGGGCTTTCGAATCCTGTCATCTCGCTCGATGGAACAAATAAAAAATCCGACACACCTTTTGGTGTATCGGATTTTTTGGTCGAGATGACAGGATTCGAACCTGCGGCCTCTGCGTCCCGAACGCAGCGCTCTACCAAACTGAGCCACATCTCGATATGAAATTGTAAAGCCTTTTAGCGTGCGGCTTTTTCCTTGCCGCGCTGCTACGCAGCTTCCGTTTGCGGTGCCCGAAATTCGCTGCCTCGCGCTCGCTCGGCGAATTTCGACCGCGGCACCCGCTTGTTGCTCCCTTCATCCGCCACCGGCGGCGGTCGCAACCGCACCCACCAAACTGAGCCACATCTCGATATGCTCGGATTTTCACGAGCAGTAGTCATTATACTATGTTACTTTCCGTTTGTCAACCTTTTCTTTACGGTTTTCTTAAATAGAAAAAATCCGTGCATAGATTAAGCACGCGCCCTCCGAAACTCGGAGGGCGCTTTTGCTTTACCGATCGTTACAACAACCGTTCTCTTTGGAAGAACAGGAATCACTGTAAGGGCATCCGATGCACTTTTTACCCGATTTCTTTTGTTTATAAACGTACCACGCAGCAAGACCGATCACAACGACCAACGCGGCAATGATAATATAATTTTCCATGGTAACCTCTTATTTGGCGCTGACAACAGTCCTCGCCTTTTCGCCTTTCAGCGTCTTTTCTTCCTTAAGTTTTTTATCCGAACGAACGCACAAATACACCACGATGGCAACCATCACAACAACCGCGATCAGTCCGCCAACAAAACCGGCACCGAGTGAGCCCGTCACGAAGAGCGTACCGATCTGATACACCAGATACGCGAGCGTAAACCCGACACCGAGCTGCAGCGCGATACCGCTCCACAGCCATTTCGCGCTCTTCATTTCACTGTTCATCGCACCGATAGCCGCGAAGCACGGAGGAGAAAACAGGTTGAACATTAAATACGCCAGTGCCGCGACCGCCGTGATCGCCACCGTTTCGCCGGCAGCATTCAGACCGGTCATGGCCTTAGCGGCGCTCTCGGCCGCGCCCTCCACCAGCTCGAGGTTCTCTGCGTCGATAAACTTGGTTGCCGCAAAGCAAACCGCCAACGTACCGACCACGTTTTCCTTGGCAATAAAGCCGGTAACCGCAGCGGCTGCCAACTGCCAGCTGAGAACGCCGACGACGGGGATCAGCAGATACGCGATCGGAGACGCAACGGTGGCCAGAATGGACGTGCTCTCGGCACCCTCCGCCACCAACTGCAGGTTCCAGTTGAAGGACTGCATCACGTAAACGACGGCATTGCAAAGCAGGATGATCGTACCGGCTTTGACGATATACGCCCAGCCGCGCTCGCACATGGATTTACACGCCCGCCACAGCGAGGGAGCTTTGTATTCGGGCATCTCAATGATAAAGAAGGACTTTCTTGCCTTATGACCGGCAATCTTGTTGACAAGCAACGCGCCAAAGAAGATCAGCACGATACCGGACAAATACATCAAGGTGCTGACCCAACCGGCGTTGTCAAAGAACGCACCGGCAAACAGCGAAATAACCGGGATCTTCGCACCGCACGGCATAAAGGGAGCGAGCATCGCAGTGGCTCTGCGCTCACGCTCGTTGCGGATGGTACGGCATGCCATCACACCGGGAATCGCGCAACCGGTACCGATCACAAACGGAATCACCGATTTACCGGATAACCCGACTTTTTTAAAGATGGGATCCAGCACAACAGAAACGCGCGCCATGTATCCGCAATCCTCTAACAGCGCGATCATGAAGTACATCACCATAACCAGCGGCAGGAATCCGACAACCGCACTGACGCCGCCGATCACGCCTTCTGTCAGCAAACCGACCAGGAAGTCGTTGCCGCCCTGGAGCAGACCCGCAATCCATTCCTTGAACATATCGATCAGTGTCACCAAACCGGGAATCACGGTGCCGTTCGAAAATTCATAGCCCTCGGCGATCCACGGACCAACCCATGCCTGCGAGATCTGGAACACTAAGAACATCACAACCGCAAAAATCGGGATCCCCAACCACTTGTTGGTCAGCACCGCGTCGATCTTATCCTGGAAATTGCGTTCCTTGGTCAACACTCTGCGATGCTCGACCTGCTCCACGATACCGTTTACAAAGCTGAAGCGCTTTCTGTCAGCGGCCTCAACTGCTTTTTTATCGGTCAGATCAACGTCCCCCTGCACGTAGGGTGCCGCCTGCTCGTTGCCGACACGCTCCACGGCAGCTTTCACAACCTCGGTAAGACCCTTAGCAGAGGTAGAAACCGTATCCAAAACCGGACAGCCCAGCAAAGCGGACAGCGCTTCCACGTCGATCTTGGTCTCTTTTTTCGCGTTGATATCCGCTTTATTCAACGCCACAACGACCGGAATGCCCAGCTCCAACAGTTGAGTGGTGAAGAACAAACTGCGGCTCAAATTCGTCGCATCCACGATGTTGATGATGACATCGGGGTTTTCGTTCTTTACGTAGGCGCTCGTAATACTCTCCTCGGACGTAAACGGGGACATCGAATACGCACCCGGCAGGTCAACAGCGATCAGTTCCTCCCGCTCGTTGTAATACGCCTTCTTGATAGGATGCTCCTTCTTCTCAACGGTAACGCCCGCCCAGTTACCGACCTTTTCATTACAGCCGGTCAGCGCGTTATACATGGTCGTCTTACCGCTGTTCGGATTGCCGGTCAATGCAATTCTCAACGTATTTCCTCCTCTTTTCATGACCACAACCCTTTCAGTTAGTTTGTGCTAACTGAAAGGCAAAAAGAAATCAGCCGCCACACGTCGCGTTATATAATGATCGCTTGGGCGAGCTGATTGTCAATGCAGTAGCGCCCATCCTTGATGGACACCACGCAGCTTCCTTTACGACGCGACACCACCGTGATGGGCTCACCGCTGTAGCAACCGAGCGAAAACAAAAACGCGTCCAGTTCGTCGTCGTCGGTTTCGATCCGCTGGATGATATACTCTTTTGAAAGCTCTGCGTTCATCAAATTCATAGCGCATCTCCCACGTTCTCTGTGAAACAGCGTTAGCCGACGCTAACCCAACCACTTTAAAAAGCGTTAGCCGCTGCTAACCGCATGTATCGTACCACCTTCACCAAAATTTGTCAATAGGTTTTCGGAAAAAATCGGATTTTATTTTATTGGTTGCCCTTCGTTACGTTTTATGATATACTAAATATGATTTTGTCCCAAGGAGGATATCACACATGAGTTCACGCATCTCACCGCGCACATCCAAAGCGTTGCTTGCCGCCGTCGTATCGATGTTGTTCGCGGTCATGGTCTTTTTGATACTGTGGGGGGTCGGCAACTGGAACCCGACACAGATCGACTCATCCACCGCCACGGGTGCCGCGCAAAAAGCCGCCTGCTGCGGCGGTATTGCCGGCCTGCTCGGTGTTCTGCTTTATATCGTATCGCGCGAATACCTGCGCGACGCTCACGACGTCAAAAAGGAACGTCCCGTTTGGTTTTATCCGCTGATGTCGGGGTTGCTGTCCTTGGCGGCGATGTGTGTCGCGTATTCGTTCGTCGGCATGTGGCCGTTCGGTGAAAAGAGCGCCATGATGGTGGACATGCACCACCAATACGCCCCCCTGCTTTCGGAACTGCGCTACGATCTGCTGCACGGCGACAGCCCGCTGTATACCTTTGAAGTGGGACTCGGTGCCAATTACCTTTCGCTGTTCGGCTATTATCTGGCGAGTCCGTTCAACCTCTTTTTACTCGTCTTCCCCGAGCGCCTGCTTGCGCAAGGGATCCTGTTTATCACCCTGCTCAAAAACGCGTTGTCCGGCGCACTGTTTGCCTTATGCGTGCAACAGCTGTTCGGCAAACGCGGTCTGCATATTCCAACGGTATCGGTCATGTATTCTTTGATGGTATACCTGATTGCCTATTCCTGGAACCTCATGTGGCTCGACGTTGTGATGATGCTCCCGCTCGTGGTGTACGGCTTTGAACGGCTGATGCACACCGGCAAATTCCTCACCTACGTGCTGTCCCTCGCGTACGCGCTGTATGCCAACTATTACATCGGCTTCATGCTGTGCATCTTTTTGGTGCTGTACTATCTCGCGTACTGTATCCGTTCGCGCCGCACCGGCAAAGAGATCGGTGTCTCGTTTGCGCGTTTTGCGGGCTTTTCGGTATTGGCGGCGGGCTTGGTTGCCGCGTTGCTGATACCGGTGTATCTCGCCCTGCAAAACACGTCGGCGGCGGGCGCAGAACTGCCGGAGATCACCAATACGTTGGACATTTTCCGGTTACTCGGCCGTCATTTGGCGGATACTTCCCCCACCGTTCGCGCGGGTAATCTGCCGAATATTTACTGCGGCGTTCTCACGGCGATCTGCATCCCGCTGTTTGCCGTGAACAAAGGCATCGCCCCGCGCCGCCGCGCCGCGTATATGGCGCTTTGGCTGGTGTTGTTCTTCTCCTTCTTAGTCAACTGGACAGACCTTGCCTGGCACGGTCTGCACTCTCCGAACGATCTGCCGTATCGCTTCTCGTTCCTCTACTCGTTCTTCGTGTTACTCATGGCGTGCGAAACGCTCGTCAACCTAAAACACGTCGAGACCCGCCACGTCTTTTTCACCTTTGCGGGGGCTCTCGCGTATGTGATGCTTGAGGAGCATTTCGGAGACGAGGCGTACGGCTTCTCCACCGTGTATATCAATCTTGCGATCTTCGCGGTATATACCGTCATTTTGGTGCTGACCTCACGCAAACTGTTGTGCCGCCGCGTGGCGTATACGCTGCTCTTGCTCGCGGTCACGGCAGAGATGGCACTCGGTGGCGGCAACACCTTCGTCAAGCTCAACGCCAACGAGTATTTTACCCGCCATCAGGATTACGTGGATAACGACACCACCGAGGCGATCCGCGCCGCCGTCGAAAAGACGGAGCAACTCGGTGATGCGGCAGCAAACGGCAATTTCTATCGTCTGGAATTCTTGCCCCGCCGCACCTGCGTGGACACCGCCCTGTTCCATTATCGGGGCTTAACCTCGTTCTCCTCGAGCAACTATTACGACACCACCCGCCTGCTTGGCGGTCTCGGCTATGCCATCAACGGTGTCAACAGCCATCTGTATAAGTCCTACCAGCCGTTTGCCGATTCACTGCTCGGTATCCGTTACGTGATCCTCGGTAAAGACGAGCCCGCTCCCGCGCCTCTCAAATACCTCGACACCGTCACGGCGGGGGATACTTCGTACAAGATTTACGAAAACCCCTTCGCCCTCGGTCTCGGTTATATGGTGGACGAGGACATTAAGGACTACTCCTACACGCGTTACGATCCGTTCTATTCACAAAACCAGCTGTACTCCGCCATGACGGATAACTATTCCTCGTTGTATACGCTATACGACATTGAATCCGACGATTCCTCCGTCGGTGCCACTACCGGCTCGGGATCGGGCTTCCGTCTGTACACCGATGAAGAAAACAACACCGCCACCTTCTCGGTAACGCTGGACGAAACCGCTTCGATCTTTTTGTACGCCGACTGCGGCGCGGCTGATAGTCTCACCATTGAAATGGGGGATGAGTCTTGGTCGGTATCTCCGCACGAGCCGTATATCATCAACGGCGGTGTGGTGCAGGCGGGCTCGGTCGCCACATTGACCGTCACCTCCGATACCGGCTGCAGCGGCAACTTCTACGTTGCCGCATGGAACAGAGCTAACTCCACGGCAGGATTGGCACATCTGGCAGAAAGCCAGCTCATCATCAACGATCTCGGCAGCAGCCGTCTCTCCGGCACTGTCGATGCGAAAAACGACGGCGTGTTAATGACCACCATTCCGTATGACAGCGGCTGGTCGGTCGCCGTAGACGGTAAGAAAGTAAAGACCTTCTCGGTCGCCGGCGGCTTTTTGGGATTCGATCTGGACTTTGGCGAGCACACCGTGTCCCTCACCTATGTTCCCGATGGACTTATCGTGGGTATCGTTATCAGTGCGGCAAGCGTGATAGCACTCATCGTGCTGCTCATCGTTTTCCGCGCTCGCAGGAAAAAGCCCGCTTTCAGCGAATCGTTGGACTTTAAAAACGCTGAGCCCATCCAAAAGGGCTTCTCGGTCTCGGACGAACCGTCCCCCGATCCGCCCCCGCTCCCCGACACCCTCAAAGAACTCACCGACGACACCCCCGAACAAGCATAAACAAAAACGAGCAGGTATCTTGCGATACCTGCTCGTTTATTTATTCTTCTCCCTGCCTCCCTTGTGTAAAGGGAGGGGGGGACCGCCACAAGGCGGTGGAGGGATTGTCTAACATTTTCTTTCAAAATAAGACAACCGCAAATCCAAGTTATTCCTCTTCCTGTCGTCGAATGACCCGCCAGCATAACCGCCGTAGATCCTCCATGGTTGCGATCGTTCCCGCTTCACCGCGGAAGATCGCCGCACCGCGCAGTTCACGCATATACCAGGATGCATGTTTGCGCGCCTCAAGCAGTGCCACACGCTCACCCTTGAGCGAGACGGCAAGCTCGATCTGTCGGCACAACACGTCCATGCGCTTGGCAATCGGCGGATCCGGCAGACGCACCCCGTGCGTCAAATATGCCTCCACCGCCTGGAACACCCACGGCGCACCGAGCACCCCTCGCCCGATCATGATCAGATCACAGCCGGTATGCTCGTATAACTGCGCCGCCGATTCGGGGGAGTTCACGTCCCCGTTGCCGATCACCGGCACCGACACCGCCTGCTTGACCGCACGGATAATGTCCCAATCGACAGGCGGTGCGTACATTTGATCCCGCGTGCGCCCATGCACCGTGATCGCCGCAGCCCCGCCGTCCTCGCACGCTTGTGCGACCTCGACCGCGTTGACCTCGTCTTTGGAATACCCCTTGCGGATCTTGACCGTCACCGGCACGTCGACTGCCGCCGTCACCGCTTTCACGATCCGCCGACACAGCTCCGGCTCGCGCATCAGCGCACTGCCGCAATGATTTCCCGCGATCTTCGGTGCGGGGCATCCCATGTTGATGTCCAGCCAATCGGGCTTTTGCGCCATCGCCATGCGTGCCGCCGAGGCCAGCGTATCGGGATCGTCGCCGAACAACTGGATCGCCGCGGGACGCTCCCGCTCATCCAGCACCATCAGTTCGCGGCTTTTCCGATCGCCGTAGGTCAGCGCCTTTGCGCTCACCATTTCCGTCACCGTAAACGCCGCACCGTATTCTCTGCAAATGCGTCGAAACGCCGGATCGGCCACGCCCGCCATCGGCGCGAGCGCCGCGCGCCCCGTGATCTCTACCGAACCAATTCGCATACTTATTCGTCCTCGTCCGGCAGATATTCCAAAATGTCACCCGGCTGGCAGTCAAGCACCCTGCAGATCGCATCTAACGTGGAAAAG
>JAFSGO010000021.1 GCA_017440765.1 Clostridia bacterium | reverse complement strand
TCTTAAATAAACGCCGGTTGGCTTTACTAAAATGTCCAGTTCAAAGAGCGCTTCATCATCGACGTTTCGTTTGAATTTGACTGCCATCGTAAAACCGTTCTCTTTTGAGGAGACGTCATAGTCTACCTCGCAGATTTTAAAATCGGCTATATCCGCGGTTTTTTCACCGTTCGTATAAAGACCGCTTAAACGCGCTGCCTGTATTATTGGATTTTTTTGATAAAGAACATCAACTTGGTGTTGTTCCGCATCGTATACTACCTCGTAATCTCCGTAATTCACATAGGCCATTTGAGCACCCCCGCTTCTTGCTTACAACATACCATTTATACGGAATAATGTCAATTAAAAAGGAATACCGAGACCCGTTGCAAAAAAGCGCGCAGGAATATTCCTGCGCGCTTTTTTATTCTCCCACCATAGGAATCTTTTTTACAGGGGATTCATCGGATAAGCCAAGGAAGCGTAAAAAGTTCTTGCCGTAGACGTGCTCTTTGAAATCCTCAACGTCGTTTTCGATAAATTTCGCATATAATTCGTTATCACGTTTTTGCCATTCTTTAGACCAAGCGACGTTGTATCCATCCGTGCTGCAATCGGTGCCGAACATGAGGTTGTAGCGCAATTCATAGTCGCTGCACAGCAAATGGCGGAACACTTCTTCTCGATAGACACGAGGTGTTCCCGGCGTGACGTCGATAAACATTTCACAGCTCAAATCAGGACGTCTGAAATAGGCGTTGTTAAATTTACCGTACACCGCAATGCATTCGTCCGTCCACGGCCACGAAACGTGTGCCAAACAAAAGCGCAGTTTAGGAACATCCAGCAATGCCTCGAAATTGCCGGGGCGGTTGTAGTTGGCGGAATTCATCCCATCCCACAAAATACCGCTGTGGAACAGTACAGGTTTGTTAACAGAAGCTATCTTTTCGAGAAGGTCCATCGACTCGCGGCATCCGGGGTGATAGTTGCTGCAAATCATTTTGAAACCGAGAAAACCGCGCTCCACCGCCATATCGACTTGTTCGAGTGCATCGTCTTCCAGCGGATTGATCCAATAGAGAGGAAATAACGTTTTTTCTCCTTTGCACATGTTCAAGGTGTTCGTCATACGTGCTTCTGCAGGTATCTTATCACAAGTAAGAGGATTCGGTGAAAAAAGCGCTGCACCGTCCAATCCCGCCGCACGTAAATCGTTTAAAAACGTCTGAGAATCAAAAGGCACTGCCTCTCCATGAACGCTCTGCATCTCGGAATGAACGTGGCAATCAATTTTCATAGCAACGGATCCTTTCACATGGGATAAAAAGGCGTCCCGTTCGGAACGCCTTTTTTGTGTTTATTTCTTGTTGAACAATCTGAAGTCGATTTTTTGAGGAACCTTAACGTCCTCAGCGGCAATTTCTTTGCCCTCAAGTTTGGCCAGTTCCTGCACGGCGCGGATATAGCCGTTGGTGATGGTTTCATCGCCTTCGCGGATATCCATAATGTACAGACCGCCATCTTGCTCTAAGATCTCTTTACACTCAGCAGCTCTACCGATATATGCCAGCGCCGCTGCATGATAACCCATTACATAGTGATCCTGTTGGCATTCTTCGGTCAGCGCCTCATAGATAACGTCCGCCGCCTCATATTGTTTGAAATGGCCGCAGAGCTTGAGCGATTCCTTGGCAAGGTTCATATCGCTGTTATTCATTTTAACCGCCTGCGTCAAGGCAACGGCAGCGTCTTCGCACTCGCCAAGCGAGAACAACGAGCAAGCCAGCGCATGGTAGCCCCACGTGCTGGGACACAGGGCAACGGATTTCTCAAGCGCTTCCACTGCCAGATAGAAGTCTTCTCTTGCGTAATAGCAGAGTCCCATATTGTACCACGCATACCAGTTGTCCTTATCGGCGCCGCGCACCGCTTTTTTAAGGAGAGTAAACCATTCCTCTTGAACCATATACGAGACGGGGACTTTTGACGGATCGGGCTCGTCCAGCTTGCCGGTCTTGAGGAAGTTGTACCAAACCATCTGTTCCTCTTCCAACTCGCCAAAGCACAGGTTGGTAGACATCTGCTTTTGACCGATGGCTGCACGCAGTTCGTTATCCAACGTGCCCCACGGATATCCTTTATAAGAATACTCGACTTCCTTCAGCGAATCGACTTTGCGTTTTTCGAGCATTTCGTCCAAAACGGATTCGGGGAGTTTTTCATCGATCCAGTTTTCGACGTTGCGACGCGCATCGTCCCAGTCGCCGTGAACCGCTTCGGGATCAATCTCAATCGCCGTATACGCTTCTACCCATTCCAGAACGGAACAAGGTGCGAAAGGCATACTTTCCTGCTGCGTATAACGAAGACCAGCTTGGATCTCCAAATAGGGTTTGCCTTCTTCGTTGGTAAGCTGTTTTTGCCAGTTTTGACCGCCTTCGCCCATACCCCACACAAACATCTTACGGCCTTTCAGTAAACGTGTGGAGGAGTGAATCAAGCCATAACCATCTTTATAGATGCACGCTTCAAACTTGCGTTTGTCATCCGGAATCTTATAGAAGTCGTCGTTAGCATCTGTATGGTTGGTCGCATACGTGGTATCAAAACCATCACGAATCGGCAACTGCGTTTTGAAAATCGATGCCCCCCATCCGTGATTAACGTACGCTTCCGTCGCAGGTACAACCACGCGGCAACCTTC
The DNA here is from genome assembly GCA_017440765.1 of Clostridia bacterium. GTDB lineage: Bacteria > Bacillota > Clostridia > Oscillospirales > Acutalibacteraceae > RGIG3009. Next base: position 2,337 of record JAFSGO010000021.1, on the reverse strand, counting down.
TTCCTGATCGACCGCGATGGTGCTCCACCAATAAATTGGTGTCACGCGCTCGTTGGCGTTGACCAAACGTACGCGAGAGAACAGCGTATCACTGTCGTGCGGCAGGAAAAAGTCCATTTGATAGGTGATATCGCGGCAACGCTCAAACGCGTACAAACGCAACGCAGGCGAGCCATCTTCCGAAATATATTCCGCGCCGTACATTTTATCGCTCGACAACGGATGATGGCCGGGCGCACCGCAGTTCCATTCCACACCGCCGGAGAACCACGCGTTACGCATGGCAATGTTACACGGACGAAATACGGTATTCACGCCGAGCAGATCTCTTCCCTTTTTCTTATCATACAACGACCACAAACGACCACCGAGAGACGGCAAAAACGTTGCCTTCAGATAGTCGTTTTCCAAAATATAAGCATCAAATTCACGCGGTTCTTCCGTGTGATCGTAATCACCCTGCGTGGTATACGGCAATCCGTGTTTCTGATAACCGTAGCCCAGATACAAACCTTCCGTTTCGGCAATGGTGATCTTCTTTTTCGGTGTAATCAGCGGGAAAAATAAAATCGGATAATTGCCCGCTTCACCCAATCTACCACCTTTGATGGTGATCTTGGTGAGTTCCAGAGTTGTCATAACTTTCCCTCGTTTCACATTACTGTTATGCTTGTAGCATAGCACCTCCTTTTGCCGATTGCAATGCGAAATCAGTCCAATATTTGTGTTTTTTGTCCATATTTAAAAACAAAATTGAAAAAGCCGCCCGAATGGCGACTTTAAAAACAACTGTTTCATTTGTTGTTCGTTTTGTCCAAGCGATAATTGCGCACATACAAACACAGATCCAAACTGACCATGATAAGATTCAACACATAGAAGAACAATACGTACCATTTGGCAGAAAAGGAAGCCATATATGTCTCGTTGATCAACTTGGAAATAATGCCGGCTATGTAACCGAAGACAATCAAGCACAAAAAGCCGAGACTTTTTCCCTTAGTCGTCCGTGCTCTGTACGACTTATACACATTTATCGGCCACGAGGCACCAAAACTGACGATCATAATAATTTCAAATAGTTCAGACATAGCTTTCATCTTCCTTTCGGGTTGATTATATCACGCAGTTACTATCCTGTAAAGGGGCTTTCCCCTTGACTTTACGCCATAAAAAGGATACTATTATAGTACAGAAACACGAAATGGGGGTTGCAAAATGTATCCGTTATTATTAAAACCACCGGTGAAAGATTATCTGTGGGGCGGTACGCGCCTAAAAACCGAATTTGGTTTGGAATCTGACACCGATATTGCCGCCGAGGGATGGATGCTCTCTTGCCATAAAGACGGCTCAAATACCGTTGTGAACGGTGAATTTACCGGAAAATCCTTGCCCGACGTATTGGCTGCATGGGGCAACGATGCGCTCGGCACGCGCGCGGCTGCTTTCCCCTATTTCCCGATTTTGATCAAGTTGATCGATGCGAAACAGAAATTATCCGTGCAGGTACATCCCAGCGATGAGTACGCTTTAGCGAATGAGGGCGAGTTTGGCAAAACCGAGATGTGGTACGTCGTCGACTGCCAAGAGGGCGCGGAATTACTGTATGGCTTTTCCGAAGATATTTCCAAAGAAGAATTTAAAGAGAGAATGAACAACAACACGTTGACAGACGTGTGCAATTCCGTTCCCGTACATAAGGGAGACGTTTTCTTTATTGATGCCGGTACTCTTCATGCTATCGGTGAGGGGATCTTGATTGCAGAGGTGCAGCAAAACTCCAACACCACCTACCGCATTTCGGACTACGGACGCCTCGGCGCAGACGGAAAACCGCGCGAGCTGCACATTGATAAGGCACTGGACGTCACGAAAACCGAAGTACCCTCTATGCCGTATGGGCAGATCGGGACGGTCACGACTAAGGGAGCAAACACTGTTCGCGAATTGGCATCCTGCCATTTCTTCACTGCAAAAGTGTTAGAGCTTCAAGAAGAATATTCGATCTTTGAGACGGAAACCTTTGTATCACTCGTCGTGCTGGAGGGCACCGCCTCCCTCGCTTTCGGTAAGGAAACGCTGACTGTCAAAAAAGGTGAAAGCGTTTTTGTCCCCGCTAATCTTGCCGTTACGCTGAATGGTACGGCATCCATTTTGATGAGTTCTCTTTAATTAAAAAACGAGGTGCAGTATGAAAAACTATAAACTTTGGTGTGAAAAAGCAATTGCCGATCCCGATTTAATTGCAGAACTAAAAAACATCGAGCAAAATCCAAATGCAATTCAGGACGCTTTCTACCGTGATTTAGAATTTGGAACGGGCGGTCTGCGCGG
>JAFSGO010000150.1 GCA_017440765.1 Clostridia bacterium | reverse complement strand
GATGATTCTTCGACCGAGCGGCTTGAATACTTAAACCATCTGCGCCGCCGTTTGGCGGGGCCGCTTATTCATCTGCAAACGAAGCTCGACGGCAAGCACGTCGGTCGGGAATTTGCCGAAGCCGTATGGAATTATTTGCAGGAAATGCGCGTACCGCGTTTGGTGCGCTTACAAGTGGCGCGCTTAAAACAGGCGGGTGAGCTGCACGCCGCCGAGCAACAGGCACGGATGTGGGACTACGTCGTTTCCCTGCTGGATAAGTTTGCCGCGCTGACCACACCCGCTACCGCCAAGCAATTTGCCGCCTTGTGGCATTTGGCCGTGTCGTCGGACGATCTCGGCAGTATTCCGCCGACGTTGGACGGGGTCAATTTCGGCTCTGCCGACCGTATTCGGTATACCGCCCCGAAGACCGTCTTTATTCTGGGAGCGAACGAGGGGGTCTTCCCCGCCTACCCGCCGACGGGCGGCTTGTTAAACGATCACGAACGGCGGCAGCTCACCGCGCTCGGTCTGCCAATGGCAGACGACGCCGATCACCAAACCGCCGAGGAACGGTATTATGCGTATATGGCGGTTGCCGCACCCTCTGAACGATTGGTCATCACCTACGTGCAGGCGGCGGCGGGCGAAGCACAACAGCCCTCCTCGCTCGTGAATACCGTTGAGCAAATTTTGCCGAACTGCACGATAGGCAACGCCGCCGCTGTGGGGGCGTGTGAGTCGGCGGCAGATGCGTTTTATCGGTTGTCTACCCTCTGGCACGACGACTGTGAGGAAACGGCATCACTGCGCGCAGTGTGTGACGAGTTGCCGATTTACACCGACCGCGTTCGCGCCATTCGCCAAGCTGGGCAAGGGTTTTCCATGCAGGACCCTGCACTTGCGCTTCGCTTGTTCGGCAAGGATATGTGGTTGTCCCCCAGCAAGATGGATACCTACCACACATGTCGGTTTTCGTATTTCTGCAAATACGGACTGCACGCGTATCCGCGCACCCGTGCACAGTTGGATCCCGCGCAAGTGGGGACGCTGTCGCACTATATCATGAGTGAACTGTTGCCGAAATACGTCGCGCGCAGTTATGTCGGTTGCACCAAGGACGCGGTGCGCGCCGACGTGGATACTACCGTGCGTGCCTACATCCGTGATATGCTCGGCGGCGAGGATGCCGACGGGCGGCTGCGCGGAACGATGTCGCATCTTATTCGTTTTTGCCACGAGTTGATGTGGCGCGTGGTGTGCGAGCTGAAAGACAGCCGTTTTGTACCGGTGGATTATGAGGTGGCGGTTGGCGGAGATGAGGGTATCCCCTCCTGGAATTTGAAAACGACCGACGGCGCCACCGTGCGCGTACACGGTATCGTAGATCGCGTGGATGCTTTCCGTGACGGCGTTAAGACGTTTATCCGTATCGTCGATTATAAAAGCGGTAACAAGATCTTCAACCTCGACAAGGTGTTGGCGGGGCTGGATATGCAAACGCTTATTTATCTGTTTGCCATTTGCGAAAACGGTGCGGCGCGTTATGGGGACGTTTCCCCCGCGGGCGTGTTGTACCTGCCCGCCAAGCTGCCGTTTGTGAGTATCAACCGTGAAATGTCGGAACAAGCACTCGATCGCGAGCGTTTTAAGGTGATGTGCACCAACGGGCTGCTCATTGATAATCCCGACGTGTTGCGTGCCATGGAACCGGATCTTGCGGGTATCTTTATTCCCGTTTCCACCGTAAAGTCGGGAGAGCTTTCCAAGACCTCCTCCCTTGCCACGTTGGAGCAATTCGGGTATATTAGAGACCGCATACAGAAATTGCTCACAGAGATGGCCGAACAGTTGCACGCCGGTGCGGTAAATGCCGTGCCGATCGGCGGCGACAAGGACGGTTGCCAGTATTGCGACTACCACGACGTGTGTTGTCACGAGCCGACCGACCCCGTGCGTGAACTTACCTTCAGAAAACTCGACGAGGTCCTCGCGTCGCTGAATACTCTTGAAACGGAGGTGGACGACCGTGGATTGGACAACTGAGCAAAAACATTGTATTTATTCGCACGGCGGCACCTTGTTGGTATCGGCGGCCGCCGGATCGGGTAAGACCACCGTTTTGGTAGAGCGCATCGTACAGCATATTCTCGCCGGTCACGACGTGGATCGGCTGCTGGTCGTCACCTTTACCAATGCTGCCGCCGCGGAAATGCGGCAACGGCTGACAAAAGCGCTAACGAAGCAAGCCGCCGAGCAACCCGAAAATTGGCATTTACAACAGCAGTTGATTCGTCTGCCACGTGCGGATATCTGTACCGTGGACAGCTTTTGCATTAATTTGGTGCGCGAGAATTTTCATCACTTAGACGTCTCGCCGCAATTCCGTGTGGGCGACGAGCAACAGCTCGCCCTGCTCAAGCGCGAGGCGCTGGACGATACGTTGCAGCATTTTTATTCAGAGCAACAACCGGATTTTCTGGAACTCGCCGAAACGATGACCGACGGTAAGTCGGATGCTCGCTTGATGAGTACCGTCGATACCTTGTTTTCGTTTATCCAATCGTACCCCGATCCCGAGCGTTGGCTGCAAGAGACCGCCGCCATGTACGACCGCACCGACGCGGTGTCGGAAACCGTGTGGGGTAAAGCGCTGCTGAACAAGATCCGCGAAGTGCTCGTGCGCTGTCAGCGGTTGTATACCTCAGCGCTCGAAAACACGCTTGGGGACACCGTACTGGTGCGTGCCTATTCTCCTGCACTGACAGAGGAGCTCGAACAAGTTAAAAAACTGCGCGAACACACTGAGAACGGCCGTTTTGACCCCTTGTTCGAGGGGCTTATGAATTTCGCGTTCGTGCGATTCACCTCCACCGCCGGCTGTGAAGATGCCGAGGCGCGTGACCGAGCAAAAGCATTGCGCGACAACACCAAAAAGCTGATCGGTGATCTGCAAAAATTGTACTGCGGCACGGAGCAGCAATGTCTGGAGGATATTACGCGGTCCGCCCGCTTGATCCGCGTGTTGTACGAGGTTGTTCGTCGTTTTATGGCGGTGTTTACCGAGAAAAAGCGGCAGGCAAACCTCCTCGATTTCAGTGATACCGAGCATTTGGCACTATCCTTGCTCACCGAATACGATGAACAAAACAACTTAGTACCGACCGACCATGCGCGCGAGATCGCCGCGCGGTACGACGAGGTCATGGTGGACGAGTATCAGGATACCAACGCCGTGCAGGACGCGCTGTTTAAGGCACTCTCCCGCAACGAGCAGAATCTGTTTATGGTAGGCGACGTCAAGCAAAGCATCTACGCTTTCCGCAAGGCGAAACCGAAGCTGTTTTTGGATCGTCGGGGTAGGTATCCGTTGTTTACGGGCGATAATTACCCCGGCACCATTTTGCTCGGTCACAATTTCCGTAGTCGCCGTGCGGTGACAGACGTCGTGAATTTTGTGTTTCATCAGTTGATGATTCCCGCACTCGGCGGAATCGATTATAACGAGCAGGAAAAACTGCACTACAAAGCCCCCTATCCGTCACTTGAGGACGAGTCGGTATACGATACCGAGTGCTTGATCCTCGACGGCAAAGAAGCAAAGGTCCTTGGACTTTCCGCCGACGAGGCGGAGGGACGCTTGATCGCCGAGCGTATCCAACACCTGATGCGTGAACTTTCCGTAACAGAAAAGGACGGCTCGCGCCGCCCTTTACAGTACAAGGATTGTTGCATTTTACTGCGTAGTCACAAAAGCCACGCGCTCGCCTACTGCAAAGCGTTGGAAAGCTACGGGATTCCGACCGTTGCGAATTTGGAAAGCAATTTCTTTGAAACACCCGAGGTGCGGCTGACGCTGTCCCTTTTGCGGTGTATCGACAATCCGCTCTTAGACATTCCGCTCGTGGCGGTAATGCTCTCCCCCTTGTTCGGCTTTACGACCGACGATTTGGCAACCATCCGTCTGTGCCGCCCGAAAGCGGCCTTGTATATGGCGGTCACCGCCGCCGCTCGCAATGCCGAACACGCTCTCGCCGAGCGATGCCGCGCGTTTTTGCAAACGCTTAACCACTATCGACAAGTGTCGGCACTGCTCACGGTGGATCGTCTGCTTACCCGCCTGTATGAAGATCTCTGCCTGCCCGAATTGTTCAGTGCTCGCTTTGGAGGTGACGCGCGTGCCGCCAATCTGCGCGTGCTGTACGAGCAATGCAGTCGATTTGAGCAGGGCGGATTCCGCGGCTTGTCCGCATTTATTCGTCACATTGACCGTTTGCAGGAACAGGGCATCAAGTTATCCGCCGCCACACCCGACACGGAAAACGCCGTGCGCATTATGACGGTGCACGGTTCTAAAGGGCTTGAATTCCCCGTTGTCTTTTTGGCGGGACTTGCCACCTCTTCGGGCGGTGAGGATGCCAAAAAGGATCTGTTGTTACATTCGGAGTACGG
>JAFSGO010000149.1 GCA_017440765.1 Clostridia bacterium | reverse complement strand
TCTTCCTCCGGTTCTTCCTCGGCAGGAAGGTACTCAAACACCGCATCCAGCAGATCACCGGTGCCGGTGCCGTGAAGCGACGATACCCCGATGGGATCACCCAGTCCCAAATTATAAAATTCATAAAATTCCGCAGGCGGTGCGCCGATGCGATCACATTTGTTGACACACAGCACCACCGGTTTGCCGCTTTTTTGCAGCATCACTGCCACGTCGGCGTCGTTGGCGGTCACGCCTGCCTGCAGATCCGTTACCAGCACGATCACATCCGCCTGCTCAATAGCAAGCTGTGCCTGCCGACGCATCTGGGACAGAATGATATCGTCCGAATACGGCTCGATACCGCCCGTATCCACCAACAAAAACGTGCGGCCGCGCCATTCACAGGGCGACAAAATACGGTCGCGCGTAACGCCCGGCGTGTCCTTAACGATGGACAGCCGCTTACCGATCAATTTATTAAACAATGTGGATTTACCCACGTTAGGGCGGCCAACCACCGCCACGACGGGCTTCGCCATATTCTCACCTCGTTGGGATTACTCAAACAGTGCTTCCAACAGCGAAGCACCGTCTGCGGAAACCACCTGTACGCGGACACCGAGCGTCTGTTCCAATTCTTCCGGAGTTACGTCGTCCAAGAAACGGTCCTGCTCATGCCGCAGCATCACATCTGGGACAAGCACACGTTCACACACGACGCCGCTCAACTGTGTCTTAAGATCGCTGCCGGTTACCAGACCTGCAACGGTGATGGTATCTCCGAAAAAGTCATTGCGAATCGCCAGTACGCGGGCACGGATGGCCGGATACTTCTGCACTGCCAATTCCACCATTTCCCGCATCAGCGGTTCTGCCGCAATACCGGTCACCAGCACGGTATCCGTTCCGGCAGCGGAAGTCGCTTCACACTGCTCCATAGCTTCCGTGAACTGTGCGCGCATCAACGCCGACATGCCGACGCCGTTTTCCAACTGCGCCATTTCCTCGTAAAACGCCTCGTTCGGGATGGGGCGTCCCGCCTTGATGTACCATTCGTCCGCCGGATAGATCAGTCGTGTACCGACAGCTTTCAGTTGCTCGTCACCGAAGCTTTCCACCGCATCCACCACGGCACGCGCCTCCTCCGCCGTAAATGGGCGAAGCGGCGTCAAGCCGTCGCGGTATTTAGTAAGCCCGACAGGAACCACCGCCACACTTTCGACTGCCGGTGCCAACGCCGCCAGATCACGCATACTGCGCTGCAGCTCTTCTCCGTCATTCCAACCGGGACACAGCACCAGCTGGCAATCCATGTGGATTCCTGCGTCGGCAAAACGCTTGAGCAACCCCAGTGTTTCACCGGCAAAACGGTTATTCATCATGCGACAACGAAGCTCGGGATTGGTGGTATGCACAGAAATATTGATCGGGCTGATATGCATCTTCAAAATGCGATCAATCTCATGTTCAGACAAGTTAGTCAGCGTGATATAGTTACCGAATAAGAAGGATAGACGGCTGTCGTCATCCTTAAAATACAGTGTTTCGCGCATGCCGGGCGGCATTTGATCGATAAAGCAGAAAATACAGTTGTTGCGGCAGGTATGCTGACGGTCCATCAAATAGGTCTCAAACTCAAGGCCGATGTCGTCATCCTCCGACTTGCGGATACGGACGGTGCGTTTCTTTCCTGCCGCGGTTTGCAGGCACAGCGTCAGCCGCGGTTCAAACAGATAAAAGCGGTAATCAAGCACGTCCGCGATCTCGTGACCGTTCACAGAGATCAGGTTGTCACCTGCCGCGATTTTTTTCTTTGCGGCTATACTGTCCGTTTGGACATTTGCGATTGTTACGGCCAACACTGATCCCTTCTCTCTTTTCTAATAAATAAAGGGCGTAACCCTACCGGGTCACGCCCTTTATTGTTCCCATAATGTGGGGCATTTACAACCGGTGGGGCTTACTCCTCAACCTTGACGATCTGTCTGCCGTTGTAATAGCCGCAAGCTCCGCACAAACGGTGCGGGCGTTTGTACTCGCCGCACTGCGGGCATTTTACCAGTTCGGGAGCCGTAGTCTTCCAAACATTATTCCGTCTCGTATCGCGACGAGCTTTTGAACTTTTTCTCTTCGGTACCGCCATCGTCAGCACCTCCTAATCACAAAAGTTAATCCAGCAATTGCTGTAACGCTGCGAGTCGGGGATCCACCGTTTTTTGCTCACAACCGCAAGAACCTTCGTTTTGATTCTTACCGCACTGCGGGCATAAACCGCGGCAATCCTCCTTGCACAGCCTCTTCGACGGCTGATCCAGGATCAGATCCTCTTCCACTAATTCATCCAGCGGAAGTTGATAATTGTCGATGAGAACAAAAGTATCGTTGTCCTCGTGATTGAGGGAAACTACAAGAATATGCTCCATCGACAGGTGTTCCTCTTGGCTGATATCGCACGCACAACGGTCACAAATGCCGTCATACCGATACGAAACATCCGCCTTGAGTGTTACGACGTCGGCCGTGTGCCGAACTTCCCCCTTGACAGTGACCGGCTGCTTGAACGGATACAGACCGTTCCATTCCAAGCCGGAAAAATCCAGGGTGCAATCGATCGGCAGACTTGCCTTTTCGCCCATAAACAAGGACTGCAGTTGAAGAAGCATACTTCACCTCAAATGTCACGCAAAATATTATATAAGGACAACCTACATTTGTCAATATCTTTTTTGCGAATTTTTGTTTTATATGGTGTGACTGACAGGGTCTGAGTCCTGTCACACTAAAGAGAAAGCGCCGTTTCCGGCGCTTTCTTCTTAGATCTCGGTTGCGAGTTCCGCAATCTTTGCGGGAATTTCGCTGGGATCTGCCGAAACAGACATCACGATATTGGTATTCGCTTTGTCGCTGAGCGCCTTGAGTTTCTCCACAAATGCGAGCAGGCCCTCTACGTCACCGCCGATCTTCAAAGTGGAATCAACAAAAATATCGGTGATGTCATAATTGCCGGCACACATACCGGCGATCAGACCGTAAAAACTGTCAAATCCGCGGATTGCGTACTCATCAGCCGCTACCAAGCGAACGCTGTGCTTCAAGCTGTAGGTCAAGGTGTTGTCCTTTTCAATAAAGACAACATTGCCTTTGGACTGTGCCATGGCTTCGTTGCACATGTCGATCAGCCGCTTGGTTTTGCCGGAACCTTTTCTTCCGAGGATTAAAGTGATCATTAGAATTCCTCCCAGTATATATTAACCGCTTGACACGGTCGTTACCGTTTTT
>JAFSGO010000148.1 GCA_017440765.1 Clostridia bacterium | reverse complement strand
GCTACACCTGCTTGCGGCAACAGGGTGATACCGAGATATTTAACGATGTTCTCATCACAGCCACACGCCTTGGCGCTAAGCCCGCTGCCGATCATCTTGCCGAGTGAACGGAACACGATAAAGACCACGCCGATACCGACAATGGCAAGTTGTGTGAATACGCTCAACTCAAGTTCTGCGCCGCTGATAACGAAGAATAGTACAAACAGCGGCGTCGTCCAGCGATCGACACGGTCCATCAGTTCTTCAGAGGATTCGCATACGTTGCAGAAAATAGTGCCGAGCATCATGCAGGAAAGAAGGGAAGAGGTACTGATGGTGATGGGGCCTACGGGAATATGGATCATGGTGATGGCAACGGTGAGAATGACAAAGGTTACCGACACGGAAAGACGTTTGCTGCGTGAATGGAAATGCTTTTCGGTTTCCGAGAACAAGAAGCCCATGACAGCACCCAGCACAAGCGAAGCAATAATCTCAATCAGCGGATTGATAACGATGGAGTAAATATCCACATGACCGCTGACCATACCCTTAGCGATGCCGAAGGATACGGCAAATACGATCAGACCGACCGCGTCATCCAAGGCGACGATAGGGAGGAGGATATCGGTAAGTTTGCCCTTGGCTTTGTACTGACGAACGACCATGAGGGTAGCCGCCGGCGCAGTTGCCGTTGCGACGGCACCGAGCGTGATTGCGACACTCATCGGCAGGACCTCTTCACCGAGGATCAAACTTAACACACACAGAGCAATATCCACAAAGACAGCGGCAACAAGCGCTTGCACGATACCGATAATCGTCGCTTGCTTACCGATCTTTTTCAGTTGCGACAGACGGAACTCGTTGCCGATAGAAAACGCGATAAAGCCCAACGCTACGTCCGAAATGACACCGAAATGCTCGATGTACGGCATGGAGGAAAAGCCCAGTCCGTCCACTCCTAACAGCGAACCAAGCATACCAAGTCCATACGGCCCGATCAACACACCGGCAACAAGATAACCGGTGACGGCAGGAAGGCCGAGCGGTTTGATCACACGGGTAAATAATAAACCTACAAATAATGCAATTGCTATACTTAATAAAATATCCATAGTACCACGCCTCTTTTCCAAGTCGATATTGTATGCCACTCTAGTAGAAATGTCAAGACGAATTTTCAACTTGACAATTTCATAGAATATGATATACTTAACTTAAAGAATTCGGAACGAAAAAAGCACGATGGTTTTCTGCTTTTTTCGTCTTTTTGTTTTTTTATTAAGAAAAAAGGAGCGAATGTGATGGAATTTTTTGATTTTTTGCAGGAATTCAACTTGTATACGATGTTGATTCGTGTTTTTTTAGCAGCGTTGCTTGGTGGCTTGATCGGCAGTGAGCGTGGGCGACACGGCCGAGCTGCGGGCCTTCGGACACACATTTTGGTGTGTGTCGGTTCGGCCATGACGTCGCTGACCGGTTTGTTCGCGGTGCAGGTGCTCGGCAGCGGCGGTGATGTATTTCGTATTTCTGCGCAAGTCGTATCCGGCATCGGTTTTTTGGGCGTCGGTATGATCTTGGTGCGTAACCGTACGGTTATCACCGGTCTCACCACGGCGGCGGGCTTGTGGGCAACCGCCACCATCGGCATTGCAATCGGTTACGGTTTTTATATCGGTGCGGTCGCCGCCACCTTATTGTGTGTAGTGGCGGTCCCGGTGCTCGGCCATTTTGAGGAAAAGAAAAAAACGATCACCAATTTATACATCGAAGTATCGGAAACAAATCGCGCCGGCGAGATCGTACGCGAACTTCGCTCGTTATTCAGCACGGTGGTCAGCGTTGATATCATTGCTCCGAAAAGCAACGCCGCCGGTCGCGTCGGTATTCTGTTGCTTGTCAAAACCTATAACATTCCGGAGGAAACGTTGCGCGCGGTGGAGCAACTGGACGGAATCGATTATGTTGTAGAAGACTGTAACGCGTAAAGAATTATAAAAAGCGCCCCTGCGAATACTCGCAGGGGCGCTTTTCTATTCGTATTATTGTTTGCTTCCCTTGGCTCCGCCGAGTGAAACGGAGGAGAGAAGGTTAGTCTCGTAACTGAAATTTAACGCTTCACGGTTACGGTGCCGCTTGAAAGCCAGGGTGATCATTTCATCCAGCAGTTTATCAAACGGCAAGCCGGTTGCTTCCCAAAGATAGAACGAAAGAGAGCCGGGGATGGTATTGATCTCATTCACCCATAGTTCTCCGCTTTCGGGGTTGTTCAAAAAATCAATACGCGCTACGCCGCTGCACCCGAGCGCACGGAACGTTTTGACAGCCAGTGCTTGCACCGTGCTTGCCATCTCGTCGGGGATATCGGCAGGGCAACGGCGTTTCAGATCTGACATACCACCGGATTTACCTGATTTTGAGTTTTTCCCGCCGCTCAAGTACTTGTCGCGGTAGCTTAAAATTTCGTCGCTGTTGATCGGTTCCTCGCAAACCGAGGGTCGCGCATCGTCAGCGTCGCCTAACACGGCGCAATTGATCTCGCGCAACGGTGTGACGGCTTTTTCTACTAAGATGCGAGCCGAAAAGCCGAACGCTTCATCTAATGCGGTCATCAGTTTTTCACGATTATCGGCACGGGAAATGCCGACCGAGGAACCTAAATTGACCGGCTTGACGATCACCGGATAACCGATGGCGTTCTCGATACGATCGGCTACCGCTTCGCCGTTTAAAGCGTATTCTTTTCCGGAAAACGGCAGTGCAGGCAGTACCGGGATACCGGCGTGATTGAGGGCGGCCTTCATTAAGTACTTATCCATACCGATGGCGGAGGACATGACGTCGCATGCGGCATAGGGGATACGCAGCATTTCCAGCATACCCATCAGCGTGCCGTCTTCGACGTTGGTGCCATGTACGGCGGGAAGCGCTACCTCAAAGGAACCGATCAGATTATTACCCAATTTTTTCATAGGATAGCGAATCATATCCACGCCGTTTTCCGATGGGACCAACAGCACCTGCGTTGCTGTTTGAAGGCATGCTTTCATATCACGATAGGTCTCGATCTTGCCTAATTCCTCACCGGTATAAAACCGATTATCCTTGGAAACGTACAACGGGATCGGATCATACTTCTCGCGGTCCAGTGCACAAAAGGCCTGAATACCCGTGATGATCGACACCTCATGTTCGACACTGCGTCCGCCGAACAGAACGGCAACTCTGGTTTTCATGGTAAAACACCTCTCAAAAATTATCCGGTAAATCGTTTTCTAATAATACGATGCGCGCACCTTTTGACGGTACTTGTGCTAACGTTTGTAAGCCCTCGTTCAACGTCGGCACCACCAAGATCCGTTCCTCGGCAAAGCCGGCGGAAAGCAGACCTTCTTTAAGAGGGGGCGCTTGTTTGATACCGACCAAGATGGCGAAGTCGCAGCAATCCGCGGCATAGGCACCAAGCTCACGGTTAAGTGCTTCCTGCCGCTCACCCAGTTCAACCATGCCGGGAGTGACCAGCACGCGCTGAGCGTCGAATTGTTTTAGCACATCCAAAGCGCCGCGGAAACCCGCAGGGTTGGAATTGTAGGCGTCGTCAATATAGCCGTTCGGCAATAACTGTAAGCG
>JAFSGO010000147.1 GCA_017440765.1 Clostridia bacterium | reverse complement strand
TGGTCTTGGGGGAGCTTTCCGCTTTTTTGAAAAGGGGATACCCCACAAACACCAGCAAAAGAGCATTGGCGATGGAGACGAGAACGTCTGCCGGTGTGTGAACGCCGAGATACATACGGGAAAATGGTACCAACACGCAGAGCGCAATCATGGCGATGCGCAGTGCGGTGTTCTTGTTCCAACGGGCAATACCGCCGAATAACCCTACAGAAGTCTGCGTGTGCCCGCTCGGAAACGAATAACCGGAGGCAGCGTCTTCCGCTGATGATACGATGGTGAAGTTGGGGTCGCGTACCCACGGGCGAGGGATGCGGAAAAGCATTTTCAAGAACTGGTTTATCACGGTTCCCAAAAAGCCGACGGATAACAAATAGTAACCTTGGTATTTGTTGATGCACCAAAAGACGATCATGCCGACCGCCATAAAGATGGTTTCTTCACCACAGAGCGTAATGATGGAGAAAAACACGTCAAATACGGAATTTCGGATGGATTCCAACGCGTATAAAAACGACATAACGATACCCTTTCTATCTTTACTTGTGTTATCAGTATACCATATTTTTGCGATTCTTCAATCTTTTCTTGCCGCCTTGACATGAAACCGGTTTGATGATATGCTTAAGACACTGTAATTTGTATGAGGTGATATCATGACGGCAGGGGACCGTATTCGTAATACACAGTTGTTTTTATTTGATATGGACGGCACGCTGTATCTTGAAAACGACTTATATGACTTCACGAAGGAACTGCTCAGCGTGATCCGCGAAAGCGGAAGACGATATTTGTTTGTGACAAACAACTCTTCCAAAAGTGTTAAGGATTATATCGTGAAGTTGGAAAAATTGGGAATCGCTGCAGAGTATGATGATTTTTTAACGTCCACGCAGGCGGTAGCGTATTATTTGAAACTGCACCATGCCGATGCGCGATTGTACGTTTGCGGCACAGAGTCTTTAAAAGAAGAATTGCGACGCGAAGGGTTTATCGTGACCGAGGAACTCGAAAAGACGGACTGCATCATCATGGGAAACGATACAGAACTTACCTTCCAAAAGCTTTATGACGTTTCCAAACTGTTACATACGCGTCCCGGTATTCCGTACGTTGCCACCAATTTGGATTACGTTTGTCCTACTTCTTTTGGAAGTGTACCGGATTGCGGCAGTATGTGTGATATGCTGTACAACGTATCGAAGCGGCGCCCGATTTCAGTGGGTAAACCGTCCCCGCTGATGCCGCAACTGGCTATGGAACGCACCGGCATCGATGCCGCGCATACCGCCATGGTCGGTGACCGTATTTATACGGACGTGAAGAGCGGGCTTAATGCCGGTGTTTTGGCGGTGTTGGTAATGAGCGGTGAAACAACGCAAGAGATTCTAAAAGAATCTGAAGATCAGCCGGATTTGGTATTAGAGAGCGCTGCTTGTATCCTTTCCGCTTTGAAAAATGAGGATGTAAATTGACTCTTTACTTTTTCAGAATCTTTTGGTATACTCATAAACAGTGAAACGCAAAGAAGGAGACCAGTAACACGTCGGACCTTTTTCAGAGAGCATTCGGGTGGTGCAAGAATGCAAAGGACTTCGTGCGAATACACTCTGGAGTGGCTGCCTGAACTTTAAAGTAGGGTATGACGGGAGCGCCCGTTACAGCGTGTGAGTGCCCGTGGCACTCCGTGAGGGACAGTTTGTGAAAACTGTCTGTTCAGAGGTGGTACCGCAAATTTTGCCCTCTGTAGCGTATGCTGCAGAGGGTTTTATGTTTGAAGGAGAAAAACGATGAAGATTTATGAAGAATTAGTGGCGCGTGGATTGATCGCGCAAGTTACGGACGAAAGTGAGATCCGCGAGCTTGTCAACAATGGTAAGGCACGGTTTTACATTGGTTTTGATCCGACGGCGGATTCGTTACACGTCGGTCATTTTATGGCGCTGTGCTTGATGAAACGGCTGCAGATGGCAGGCAACCGTCCGGTCGTATTGCTCGGCGGCGGTACCGGTTATATCGGCGATCCGTCCGGCAGAAGCGATATGCGTTCCATGATGAGTCCCGAAACCATCGAGCACAATTGCGAGTGCTTTAAAAAACAAATGGAAAAATTCATTGATTTTGAGGGTGAAAACGGCGCAATTGCTGTTAATAATGCCGATTGGCTGTTAAAACTCAATTACGTTGATTTGTTGCGTGAGGTAGGCGCTTGCTTCTCGGTCAACAATATGTTGCGCGCCGAGTGCTATAAACAACGTATGGAGAAGGGGTTGTCCTTCCTCGAATTCAACTATATGATCATGCAGTCGTACGATTTCTATCATCTGTACAAGGAATACGATTGTAATATGCAGTTCGGCGGCGACGATCAGTGGTCCAATATGCTGGGCGGCACGGAGCTGATTCGCCGTAAGCTCGGTAAAGATGCGTATGCCATGACCATCACGCTGCTCATGAACTCCGAAGGCAAGAAGATGGGCAAGACCGCAAACGGTGCGGTGTGGCTCGATCCCAACAAGACCTCTCCGTTTGAATTTTACCAATATTGGCGCAACGTGGGCGATCAGGACGTGCTGAAATGTATCCGTATGCTGACCTTTATTCCGCTCGAAGAGATTGATGCGATGGATAAATGGGAGGGTGCCGAACTCAACAAGGCGAAAGATATTTTGGCTTATGAGCTTACCACTCTTGTTCATGGCAAAGAGGAAGCGGATAAAGCGCGCACGGCGTCACAAGCGCTGTTTGCGGGCGGCGCGGACGATTCCGACATGCCGACCACCGTGTTGACAGCCGATGATTTGAATGACGGTTCGATCGGCATTTTGGATCTGCTTTTGCGTTGTGAGCTGTTGCCGTCCAAGAGCGAGGCGCGCCGTTTGGTACTGCAGGGCGGCGTCACGGTGAACGATGCAAAGGTAGATAACCTCAACGTCGCTTACACCGAAGCCGATCTCAAAGCAGGGCTCAAGATCCGCAAGGGTAAAAAAGTATTCCACAAAGCGGTCATTGAATAATAAAAAAGCCGGTCGTTTGACCGGCTTTTTTTTATGTTAATAATTGATACTGTGCAACAGCAAGTGCATCACAACGCTCGTTTTCGGGATGCCCTTGATGCCCGTGTACCCAGTGAAAGGAAACATCATGTAAAGCAATAAGACTTAACAGCGCATCCCACAGGTCGGCGTTAAGGGCCGGTTTCTTATCGGCTTTACGCCATCCGTTTCTTTTCCAGTTTGCCGCCCAGCCCTTTACAATGCCGTTGACAACGTATTGAGAATCCGTCGTGATATGTACTTCACAGCGTTCATTGAGTGCTTTTAGCCCTTCGATGACTGCCGTGAGCTCCATACGGTTGTTGGTGGTGTGTTCTTCGCCGCCGCACAGTTCTTTTTCGTGAGCACCGTACCGCAGGATAGCCGCCCAACCGCCCGCACCGGGATTGCCGGAACAGGCACCGTCGGTAAATAATTCAACTTTTTTCATGGAAAATCCCAACTTTCGTCGATCACTAAACCCATTGTAGCAAAAAAAAATGGTTACTGCAAGTCTATTTGCATCTGTGTGAACAATACTTTAACTTGACAATACCACTATAAAAAGGTAAAATAAACTTAATAATGTGATCGGTTAGCGCAATCTCTTCTTTTTATGTGTTCGGACTATATTGCTTATCACGGCCTCACAGACGCAGTGGGGCTTAATTTCGATTTTACCTGATTTAAGAAACGGAGGATTTTATGACAACAGAACAAACGAAAAAACAAACTCCCGCCGCGCCGAAAAACGGTGTGCGCAAATCCCGCAATACGAAAGCTCCTGTCAATAACGAGGAAAAGAAATCGACCCGTCAATCGACGCGTCGCTATAATACCAATCGCAAGCAACCGAAGAAGCCGACTCCAAAGCCCGCACTTCCCGTGCACATTACCATGCTTGGGGGCTTAAATGAGATCGGCAAAAACATGACGCTCTTTGAATACGGCAACGATTCCTTTTTGATCGATTGCGGTATGGCGTTTCCGGATGAAGATCTGCTCGGTGTCGATATCGTCCTCCCGGATTTTACACACGTGGAAAAATGCCGTGATCACATTCGCGGTATTGTGATCACCCACGGACACGAAGATCATATCGGTGCTTTGCCGTATCTGCTCAAGCAGATGATTTTTCCGATCTATGCGACGAAACTTACGATTGCGCTCATCGATTCCAAACTGAAAGAACACGGTTTATCGGGGAAGGTACCGCTGCACGTGGTAAAACCCGGTGATATCGTGCATTTCGGTGACGTTTCGGTAGAGTTTATCAACGTTAACCACTCTATTCCCGATGCGGTGGGGCTGGGTATCAAGACGCCCATCGGTTACGTGGTGCATACCGGTGACTTCAAGATTGATTGTACGCCCATTATGGGTCAAATGATCGACTTACCGCGTCTTGGTGAGCTTGGAAAAGAAGGCGTTTTGGCATTGATGGCGGATTCCACCAACGCGGAACGTCCCGGTTATACCGCCAGTGAGCGCGTGGTGGGGGAAAGCTTTAGTGCTCTCTTTAAAAAGGCGGAAAATAAGCGTATTATCATTGCTACGTTTTCCTCAAACTTACCGCGTATACAGCAAATCATTGATGCTGCCGCCAAAGACGGCCGCAAGGTTGCCATTTCGGGTCGCAGTATGATCAATAACGTTACGATCGCACACGAGCTGAAGTACCTTACCATGCCGGAAGGGATTCTCGTGGATATTGATATGATCAATCGTTATCCGAAAGAAAAAATGACTATTATCACCACCGGTAGCCAAGGCGAGCCGATGTCGGCACTGGCGCGTATGGCGTTTTCCGATCATCGTCAGGTGGATGTCGGACCGGATGATTATATCATCATTTCCGCCACACCGATTCCCGGGAACGAAAAAACCGTCAGCAAGGTTGTTAACGAGCTGATGAAACGCGGTTGCGACGTCGTGTATGAGAAAATGTATGACGTTCACGTTTCAGGCCATGCCTGCCAAGAAGAACTTAAAATCATTCAAGGTATTACCAAACCGAAGTTCTTCATTCCGGTTCACGGTGAACACAAGCACTTGCAAAAACACGCACAGTTGGCAAAGAGCATGGGAATGCCGGCGAAAAACGTGTTGGTGACCGATCTCGGCAAAGTGATCGAGCTCACACCTGAAAAAATGTCGGTGGTCGGTTCCGTGCCTGCCGGTCGCACGTTAGTGGACGGCTTGGGCATCGGTGACGTCGGCAGTATCGTGTTGCGTGACCGCAAGCATTTGGCGCAGGACGGTTTGATCGTTGTGGTTGCCACGATCGACCCGATAAACGGTCAGATCGTATCCGGTCCGGATCTGGTATCCCGCGGATTTGTCTATGTGCGGGAAGCAGAAGAATTGATGGACCAAGCGCGGGCGATCGCGCGCCGCGTCTTGGAAGAATGCTGTCAGCGTCACACGCACGATTGGGCGACTATGAAATCCCGTGTACGGGATGAACTGTCCCGCATGCTCTTCCAGAAAACGAAGCGCAGTCCGATGATCTTGCCTATTATCATGGAAAACTAATTTAGAAAGGAGTGGGAGATATGAAACGCAGAACCGTTTGGTCGGTATCACCGATCGTGATTTTGTTCGGTGTATTGTCACTTCTCCTACTCGTACTGTTGCTTTTTTTTAACCGTACCGTATTTCTCGTTGCGGCGGCGGTGTCGATCGTTGTGTGGTGCTACGGTATTTGGCGGTTAGGGTACCTTAAGAGGGATATCCGCCGCTACTTATCGGGCATCACCGATCACCTTAACCAACAAGATCGAACGGCATTAGAAAACACACCGGTGCCGATTGTTGTGGTATCCGACAGTAGCGAGATCGTATGGTATAACGATCTTTTTCGTCGCGAGGTGCTTCACAGTAACGATTCTCTCGGTCGGTCTTTGAACGAGGTGTTTATCAATTTTTCTGCCGGTCAGTTGGCCGGTCGGGTATTGCCGCAGATATCGTGCGGCGACAGTACGTATTCGGTATACGTCAGCAAGCTGCGTGTGTACGACGAGGTCACCTATGTGTTGTATTGCTTTGACCATACCGAGCTTACCCATATTGCCTCGGAATATGAGCTTAGTCGTCCGGTCGTCTTATCCTTGTATTTGGACAACAGCGACGAGGTGATGAAGAATCTCCGCGACAGCGAGCGCGCGCAACTGTTCTCGCAGGTGGATATTCTCATAGAAAATTGGGCGAGTGAACACGCCGGATTGTTCCGAAAAAACGGCTCCGATCGCTTTACGATCCTTATCGAACAGCGGTATTTGGATACTATCCAAAATGATCGCTTTGATATTCTTGATAAAGTGCGTGCTATTCCTACGGCGGATAACATTAGCTTGACGTTATCCATCGGCGTCGGTCGTGGAACAACGCTGTACGAAGCGGACATGCAAGCGCGTCAAACCTTGGATATGGCGCTCGGTCGCGGTGGGGATCAGGCGGTTATAAAAACCAAGAACGGGTTTGATTTTTACGGCGGCTTATCGAAAAGCGTGGAAAAAAGAACAAAGGTCCGTTCACGCGTGATTGCGTCTGCGTTGCAGCAGATGATCGCGGATAGCGATATGGTGCTCACGATGGGACATCGGTATTCCGATTTGGATTGCTTGGGCTCTGCCGTTGCACTGACAGCTGCGTGCCGCAGCATGGGAAAGCCATCGTACACCGTATATGATCCCGAAACGACGTTGGCAGCCGCCTTGGTGGAACATTACCGTGCCCTGGGAAAAGGTGATTTGTTCCTTGAAACAAACAATGCGCTTTCCAAGATCACACCGAATACTCTGCTGATTATTACGGATATTCATCAGTCCGAGCGACTGGATTTGCCGGAACTGTATCAGCAAGTAGAAACGGTGGCGGTGATTGATCACCACAGAAAAATGATCGATCATATTGATGATGCCGTTCTCTTTTATCATGAGCCGCATTCCAGTTCTGCTTCGGAAATGGTGGCGGAGATCCTGCAATATATGAACGGCGTTACGGTATCCCGCTTAGAAGCGGAAGCTCTGCTCGCCGGTATTATGTTGGATACACGGCAGTTTGTCATGAAAGCAGGTGTTCGTACCTTTGAAGCGGCGGCGTATCTACGCAAACTTGGTGCAGATACGGTAGAAGTCAGGCGGATGTTTGCGGAAGATATGACAGTGTATCAGCGAAAGGCGGAACTCGTTTCGGCGGCAAACTCCTATCGCGGTATGGCAATCGCATGTGCCGATTCGGGTGGAACCGGCATGCGTATCGCGGCATCGCAGGCAGCGGATGAACTGCTTTGCGTCAAAGAGGTGGAAGCATCTTTCGTTTTGTTCTGTGAAAACGGCGGTGTGAATATCTCCGCTCGTTCATACGGCGAAATCAACGTTCAATTGATTATGGAGACGATTGGCGGTGGCGGTCATCAAACAATGGCGGGTGCTTATTTAAAAGAGACAGCACTTGAGCCGGCAACTGCCCTGCTTCACAAGGCAATCGATGCCTATTTATCAGAAAGAGATCGCGCACGCGCTGCGCAAAAATAGGAGGTACATACAATATGAAAGTCATTCTCAAACAGGATGTAAAAGGTCAGGGAAAAGCGGGACAACTCGTGCAGGTGTCCGACGGTTATGCCCGTAATTTTTTATTACCGCGGGGCTTAGCAATAGAAGCGGATGCACAGGCGATGAACGATCTGCGCAACAAGGAATCCGCGCAGCAGCATCACAAGGCGGTGGAGAAGCAAGAAGCGGAGGCATCCGCAAAAATCTTATCCAGTAAGACTGTCAAGATTGTTGCCCGCGCGGGTCAGAACGGCAAATTATTTGGTTCTGTCACCACTAAGGAAGTGGCGCAAGCACTTAAAGAACAATACGGTGTGGAGTTAGATAAGCGGAAAATCGCGATGGCAGACGCTAAGGCGTTCGGAGCGTACGAGGCGGAACTCAAGTTTAACCAAGGCGTTACCGCTAAAATCACCGTTATGGTTACGGAATAAGGAAACCCTAAGAAACCGAAGGGAAGTGGGCGTATGCCTGAAATGACCTACGATGAATTGAATTTGCCCCACAGCTTAGAAGCTGAGCAAGCTGTTCTCGGCGCCATTTTGATGGAGTCGTCTTGCATTATGCAGGTGGCGGATATTTTAAAGCCGGAGCATTTTTATTTAGCCGAACATCAAGCCATCTATACGATTATGCTTGAAAAGCTTTTGCAATCCAAAACCATTGATTTTGTTACGGTACTGGAAGCGCTCAAGGCGGAATCCTTTTTCTCTGAAGAGGAAGGGAAAAACTACCTGCTGAAATTGGCGCAGATCGTGCCCTCTATATCCAATGTGAGCAACTATGCTCATATGGTGCGGGACAAATACGACGTTCGCCGCTTGATCAGCGTATCACGCGAGATCACCGGTGATGCGATGCAGCCCGGTGTGGACACGACGGCTTTGATTGAGCAGGCGGAACAGAAAATATACGATATTCGCCAGGATAAGCATCAAAACGGTCTGGTTCCGATTCGTGAGGTTATCGCATCCAACTATGAAATGTACAATAAGCTGACCTCGGACGAGCGGGACCTGTACGTCGGTATTCCTACCGGCATCAGCGCGCTGGATGAGATCACAACCGGCCTTAACCGTTCCGATTTGATTATTGTCGGTGCGCGCCCCGGTATGGGTAAAACCAGCTTTGCGTTGAATATTGCGCGCAACGTCGCGATGCAGCAAAAGCGTACCGTCGCGGTCTTTAACTTGGAAAAGTCCCGCGAGCAGATGGTAAACCGTCTGCTTTCTTCGGAAGCCAGAGTTTCTTCCAAAAAACTGCGTACGGGAAACCTCACTCCGGATGAGTGGACGCGTCTGGCTTCCGCCGCCGGTCAGCTTGGTCAGGCACCCATTTATTTGGATGATACCGCCAGTATTACGGTAGCAACGATGAAGGCGCGGCTTCTCAGACTTAAAGATCTCGGCTTTGTGGTAATCGACTATTTGCAGTTGATGCATTCCGGCAAACGCACCGAAAACCGCGTAACTGAGGTTTCCGAGATCACGCGCAGTCTAAAGATCATGGCAAAAGAACTCAACGTACCGATCATGGTGTGC
The DNA here is from genome assembly GCA_017440765.1 of Clostridia bacterium. Lineage (GTDB taxonomy): Bacteria > Bacillota > Clostridia > Oscillospirales > Acutalibacteraceae > RGIG3009. The sequence continues at coordinate 2,719 of JAFSGO010000147.1, read as the reverse complement.
GCTCAGCTTGCCCGTGCAACGGAAAAGCAGGCAAATCACCGTCCGGGACTTTCCGATCTGCGTGAATCCGGTTCGATCGAGCAGGATGCTGATCAGGTGCTGTTCCTGTATCGTGACGAATACTATCGCAACGAAAAAAGCGATCCCGCTTCTGTGGAAACCGGAACGGCGGAAGTGATCGTTTCCAAAAACCGTCACGGTGAATTAGGTACCGTTCCGCTCGCTTTCCAAGGCGAGTTTACGCAGTTTACTTCTTTGGAGTTGCATCAAAACGAAGGATGATACGTATGGGCGTAAAGGAAAAGGCCTTGCAAGTGATTCGGCGGGAGCAAATGCTGCCGCCGGATTGTGCTGTCGTGGCAGGCGTGTCCGGCGGGGCAGACTCCGTTGCACTGTTACACCTTTTGGTTTACTTGCGTTCGGAAGGGCGTATTTCTGATTTAACGGTGGTACATATCAACCATTCCTTGCGCGGTGAAGAATCACTGCGGGATCAAAGTTTTGTTGAAGAATTGTGCCGTGAGTGGAATGTTCCGATCACTGTGGAAAAGCACGATGTGGCGGAAGTAGCGGCCCGTCAGGGGAAAGGTGTTGAGGAGATCGGCAGAGAACTGCGCTATTCGGCGTTTCAAAATGCCGCACGTGGCTATCCCTATTGCCGAATTGCCACCGCCCACACAGCGGATGATAATGCCGAAACCTTGTTGTTGCATTTGTGCCGCGGTAGTGGTCTGCACGGGGCAGCCAGTATTCCGCCGGTACGCGGAAATATTATCCGTCCGCTGATTACCTGTACGCGTGAAGATATCGAAGCGTACTGTGCAGAACACCACTTACCGTATGTTACGGACAGCAGCAATGCGGATACCGCATACGCACGTAACCGCATCCGCCATGCGGTGATGCCGCAGCTGCGTGCCATTAATCCGCAGACAACAACGGCGATAACACGTTTCATTGAACAAGCACGGCAAGTGGATGACTTTATTGAGAAACTCGCCGAAAAAGCTCTTGTTGAAGCAAAAGCACATGATTTCGACGCCTATAGCCGTGATGTCTTGCTATCACTGGAAGAACCGATCCGCTCGTGTGCCTTATGCCGTATTGTGAAAACGGCTGAAGAACGCCACATCGCTTTACTGCTTTCGGCGTTGGAGGCGGGAAGCGGTGCGGTGGTATTGCCGAGCGGTGCGCGCTTTTGTGTCACGGATACGCTTTTCTTTGAACAACCACCTGCGGATGAGGATTATCCCTCCTTTTCATTCCCCGTAATCGTTGGTACGCGATATACGGTGGGGGATAACACTTACTGTTTTTCACTGCTTTCCCGAGCAGAATATGAACAAAAACTAAATATTTTCCCACATCTGTTCCAAAATGCGTTTGACTATGATAGAATAAATGGCGATTTGTTTGTGCGTCAGCGTCAGGATGGTGATCGTTTCCGTCCCGCAGGCAGGAATTGCGGCAAATCGCTTAAGAAGCTGTTTAATGAGCAAAAGACCGCGTTACGTGATCAAATTCCCATCGTTTGTGATGCGCAAGGTATTGTCCTTGTGTGCGGGTTTGGATGCGATGAGCGTGTCTCTGTCACGGCGGATACTCAAACAATTTTATTGCTTGAAAAAGAGGAGGATGTTTATGAGAGCGATGCACCCTGACGTTAAAAGTATTTTGTTTGATGAAGAAAAAATTGCCGAGATCGTTCGGAATATGGGACGGCAGATCAGTGAAGATTATAAAGGTAAAAATCTGTTGCTTGTCAGTGTTCTGAAAGGTTCGTTGATATTCATGGCGGATCTCATGCGGGAGATCACCGTTCCGTGTGCGATTGATTTTTTATCGGTTTCCAGTTACGGTTCCGGCACGACAACTTCGGGCGAGGTACGGATTTTAAAAGATCTGGATGCGTCTTTGGACGGCAAAGACGTGTTAGTTGTAGAGGATATTTTGGATTCCGGTGTGACGCTGTCTTATCTGCTGAAAAATCTCTCTGCACGTAATCCCGCCAGTATTCGTCTCTGTACGTTTTTGGATAAACCGGAACGCCGCCGCGTCAATATCAAAGCAGATTATATCGGCGCTTCGGTTCCGGATCAGTTTATTGTCGGCTACGGTCTCGACTATGCTGAACTTTATCGAAACCTGCCGTATGTCGGCGTGTTAAAACCTTGCGTATATTCTCACAAAGAGGAGTGAACATCCTTTGGAATCAAATAACAATAATTACGGAAAACTGCTACGCAACTTAGGGTTGTTTATCGGTATTCCGATTCTCGTTCTGGTCATTGTCTGGATGTTTTTATCCGGATCACAAGTGAAAAACGACATGGTCTATTCCGACTATGTACAGCTTTTCAGCGAGGAAAAGGTAGAACAGTTTGAGTTCAACCTTACCAACGGTGTTATCGCCATTCGCTTAAAATCGGAATTTCGCACGGATGTGGATGGCAACGGTCAGATCAATGATCAGGACGTCCTTTCGTACACCGTGCCGAATATCAGTCTGTTTTTAACCGACATTGAGCCACACGTTGCCGGTAAGGTTGCCAAATATAACTACATTCAGCCCACCTCGATTCCGTGGTTGAGTTTTCTGCCGTCCTTGCTGATAGCGGGTCTGTTTGTTGCTATGTGGATCTCGATGCGCCGTTCGCTTAACAATATAGACGGCGGCGGAAAAATGATGGGCTTCGGCAAAGCGCGCGTCAAACAACCC
>JAFSGO010000146.1 GCA_017440765.1 Clostridia bacterium | reverse complement strand
GGGCAAAAAGGGCAAGGTCTTAGAGGTCAGCCCGAAAGAAGGCAAGGTCATCGTGGAAGGCCTGAATATGGTCAAAAAGCACGTGAAACCCCGCAAAATGGGCGATCAAGGCGGCATTGTTGAGGCCGAAGGCGCTATGTATGCCAGCAAGGTGCAGGTCGTTTGCCCGTCCTGCAAAAAGCCGACTCGCGTTGGCTACAAACGCATTAAGGACGATAACGGCAAAGAGCGTTCCGTCCGCGTTTGCAAAAACAAAAACTGTGGCGAAACTTTGTAAGGAGGGACATACGTAATGGCTAGATTGAAAGAGTATTACAAAAAAGATGTCGCTCCCGCGCTGATGAAGAAATTCGGCTATAAGAGTGTCATGCAGATCCCGAAGCTGGACAAGATCGTTATCAACGTTGGTTGCGGTGAAGCGCGTGACAACGCGAAGATCATCGATGCCATCAACATCGATCTGGCGGCGATCACCGGTCAGAAACCGGTCGTCTGCAAGGCGAAAAAGTCGGTTGCTAACTTCAAACTGCGTGAAGGCATGAACATCGGCGTGAAGGTAACGCTGCGCGGTGAGCGTATGTATGAGTTCCTGGATCGTCTGTTCAACGTGGCTCTGCCCCGTGTTCGTGACTTCCGCGGCATCAACGCCAACTCCTTTGACGGACGCGGCAACTACAACATGGGTATCAAGGAGCAGCTCATCTTCCCCGAGATCCAGTACGATAAGATCGACAAGGTCCGCGGCATGGATATCTGCTTCGTTACCACGGCAAAATCTGACGAAGAAGCGCGCGAGCTGCTCACTCTGATGGGCGCTCCGTTCGCGAAGTAAGGAGGGAAAACAATGGCAAAGACTTCTATGAAAATCAAGCAGCAGAAAGCGCCTAAGTTTTCCACCCAGGCGTACAATCGCTGCAAAATCTGCGGTCGTCCTCACGCGTATCTGCGCAAATACGGCGTTTGCCGTATCTGCTTCCGGGAACTCGCCTACAAAGGCCAGATCCCCGGCGTGAAGAAGGCCAGTTGGTAAGCAATAGCTAGAAGGAGGTTGACGGTATATGCAAATCACCGATACAATTGCCGATATGCTGACCAGAATTCGCAACGCGAGTTCCGCAAAGCATGACACGGTGGATATTCCCGCTTCCAACATGAAGAAGGCTATTGCCCAGATTCTTGTTGACGAGGGATATGTCAAAAACTATCAAGTCATCGAAGATGGCAAGCAGGGCGTTATCCGCGTGACGCTGAAATATCAGGGCCCGTCCAAAAAACCGGTTCTGATGGGTCTGCGCCGCGTGTCTAAGCCGGGCTTGCGCATCTATTCCAGCAGTGAGGATATGCCGAAGGTCATGAAAGGCATCGGCACCGCCATCGTGTCTACGTCCAAGGGCGTTATGACCGATAAGAAAGCCCGCAAAGAAAACGTGGGCGGCGAAGTCCTCGCATTTGTGTGGTAAGGGGGAGAAGAACATGTCGAGAATTGGACGCAAACCCATTACCATCCCCGCCGGTGTGCAAGTCACCATGGCGGACGGCGTGGTGACGGCCAAGGGCCCGAAGGGCACCCTGACCCAGAAGATCCACCCGAACATGACGGTGGCGATCGAAGGCAACGAGATCACGGTCACTCGTCCCAATGACGAGAAAGAAAACCGTTCTCTGCACGGTCTGACCCGTACGCTCATCAACAACATGGTCGAAGGCGTTGCCAACGGCTTCAGCAAAGAGCTGGACGTTAACGGCGTCGGCTACCGTGTTGCGAAGCAGGGTAAAGAACTGGTCATGAACCTGGGCTACAGCCATCAGGTGTTCATGAGCGAGATCGAGGGCATCACCATTGATGTTCCCAACCCGAACAAGATCATCATCAGCGGTCCCGACAAGCAACTGGTTGGCCAGTTCGCTGCGGAAGTCCGCGAGAAGCGCCCGCCGGAGCCGTATAAGGGCAAGGGCATCAAATACGTCACCGAGCATATCCGCCGCAAGGAAGGTAAGACCGGTGCCAAGGGCAAGAAGTAAGAGAAGGAGTGAAATCACATGGTCAGCAAAAAAGACAGCAACCAAGCTCGGTTGCACCGCCACGCTCGTGTGCGCGGTAAGATTTCCGGCACTGCTGAGTGCCCCCGCTTGAACGTGTTCCGCTCTCTGAATCACATCTATGCCCAGATCATTGATGATGTTAAGGGAGTCACGCTCGTCGCCGCTGCCAGCAACGAAAAAGATTTCGGCATGGCCGGCGGTAACAAGGAAGCTGCCCGCAAGGTCGGCGAACTGATCGCAAAGCGCGCTCTGGAAAAAGGCATTGAGAATGTCGTTTTCGACAGAGGCGGTTACATCTATCACGGCCGTGTCGCGCAACTGGCCGAAGGCGCCCGTGAGGGCGGCCTCAAATTCTAAGGAAAGGAGAGGAAGTACTTTGGCCAGAAGAGAAGAAATGCACGACGAGTACAAAGAAACCGTAGTTGCCATCAACCGTGTCAGCAAAACCGTTAAGGGCGGTCGCGTAATGAAATTCGCGGCGTTAGTCGTTGTCGGTGATGGCAAGGGCACCGTGGGCTTCGGTACCGGTAAAGCCGGTGAAGTTCCGGATGCGATCCGTAAGGGTATCGAGGATGCGAAGAAGAACCTCGTTAAGGTTTCACTGAAGGGCACGACGATCCCGCACGAGGTGATCGGTGAATTCGGCGCCGGTCGCGTGCTGATGAAACCCGCCGCTCCCGGTACCGGTGTTATCGCCGGCGGCGCAGTACGTGCCGTGGTGGAGGCTGCCGGTATCAAGGATATCCGCACCAAGGCTCTCCGCTCCAATAACCCCTGCAACGTTGTCAGCGCCACGATGAACGGCTTGGCACAGTTGCGTACCGCTGAAGAAGCGGGTGCGATCCGCGGCAAAACTGCCAAGGAAATTTTAGGATAACAGGAGGGCGTACGAAATGGCTAAAAAGGCAAAAGATTGCTTGACCATCAAGTTGACGAAAAGCTTGATCGGTGCAAAGAAAGATCAGATCGCCACTGCCAAATCCCTGGGTCTGCGTAAGATCGGCGACACCGTGTGCCAACCTGTCAACGCAGCTACTCAAGGTAAGGTGGCGAAGATCATCCACCTCATCGAGGTAACGGAAGCTTAACCTATACGATCAAGGAGGTGCGAATACTATGAAGCTACAAGAGCTTTCTCCGGCACCCGGCTCGGTTCGGGATGTCAAGAGAATCGGCAGAGGTCACGGTTCCGGCCAGGGCAAGACTGCCGGTAAAGGCCACAAAGGCCAAAAGGCGCGTGCCGGTCGTGGCATGCAAATCGGTTTTGAAGGTGGCCAGATGCCTCTGCAAAGACGAGTGCCGAAAAGAGGTTTCGTCAACATTTTTGCAACAACTTATGCCACTATCAACGTCGGTTCCCTCAACGTGTTTGAGGACGGTGCTGTTGTCGATGCAGCAGCACTGAAAGAAGCCGGTTTGGTGAAAAAGACCTATGACGGTGTTAAGGTGCTGGCTAACGGCAACCTGACCAAGAAACTCACTGTCAAGGCAGCAGCCTATTCTGAAGCAGCTAAGGCAAAGATCGAAGCTGCCGGTGGAAAGGCTGAGGTGATCTGACATGTTCCAAACCTTACGGAATGCATGGAAGATCGAGGACCTGCGTAAAAAGCTCCTGTTCACGCTGTTGATCGTATTGATCTTCCGCATCGGCTCGGTTATTACCGTTCCGTTCGTGGACGTGGCAGCACTGAAAGAAGCCATCAGTTCGACGGAAAGCGTGTTCGGTTATTTGACCATGATTTCCGGTGGCGGCTTCTCCAATGCGAGTATTTTTGCGTTGTCCATTACGCCGTATATCAACGCCAGCATTATTATGCAGCTGTTGACCGTTGCCATCCCCGCTTTGGAGCGTTTGGCACAGGAAGGGGAAGCGGGCCGCAAGGTGATCGGTAAGATCACGCGGTTCGTGACCGTCGGTCTCGGCTTGATGCTCGGTATTGCGTACTATTTCATGGTGCGTAATAACTACGGCTCTAACGTGCTGGTTCCCGAGGCAAGAAAAGGCTTCGGCGAATGGTTTGCGGCAGTGGTTATCATCCTTTGCTTCGTAGCGGGCTCCGCACTCATCATGTGGCTCGGCGAACAGATCAACGAAAAGGGTCTCGGTAACGGCATTTCTATTTTGTTGTTTGCCGGTATTCTTTCGGGGATCCCCTCCGCCGCGCGTACGCTGTGGGCGTGGTTCTACGAAGCGGGTATTGCGCAGCTCGGCACTTACCCGGGTGCGATCTGGAACGTTATTCTGGTTCCGGTCGTTCTGATCATCTTCCTCGCGATGATTGGCTTTATCGTCTTTATGAGCGATGCAGAACGCCGCATCCCGGTACAGTACGCGAAGCGCGTTGTCGGTCGTAAAATGTACGGCGGACAGAGCACGTACATCCCGATCAAGGTCAACATGTCCGGTGTTATGCCGATCATTTTGGCGGTTTCGATCGTGTCGCTGCCCTCGATTCTGCAACAGTTCTTCAGTTGGAAAGACAACTGGTTCTTGAACGCGTTTAAGCAGGACAGCTGGGTGTATATTCTCGTTTATTTTGTTATGATCATTGGCTTTGCCTTCTTCTATGTCACGATCCAGTATAATCCGCTGGAGATGGCGAACAACCTTCGCAAAAACTCCGGTGCGATCCCCGGCTACCGCCCGGGCAAGCCCACTTCGGATTATATCAAGCGTGTATTGAATAAGGTGACCTTGATCGGTGCATTGTTCTTGGGCTTTATCGCCCTGTTCCCGAGCGTTTTCGGTAAACTCAGCGGCTTCTACGGATTGACGCTGGGCGGCACGTCCCTCATGATCGTGGTGGGCGTTGCGCTGGAAACCACGCAACAGATCGAAAGCCAGATGATGATGCGCCATTACAAAGGCTTCCTCGAGTAACAGCTATCCTATCCGTATGATGACATAACCATCCGATCCGTCCGGCGGATGACGCCGGACGGTCGGATTCGATTGCTTACGAAAAAAGAGGTTGTATTCTATGAAGCTGATTTTGTTAGGTGCTCCCGGTGCCGGCAAAGGCACACAAGCTGAAATTATCAGCGAGCATCTGAACATTCCCACAATCTCCACGGGTAATATTATCCGTGAAGCGCTGAAAAGCGGCACAGAGATGGGGCTGAAAGCCAAATCCTTCATTGAATCCGGCAAGCTTGTTCCCGACGAAGTGGTGATTGGTATTATCCAAGACCGCCTCAAAGAGGACGATTGCCAAAACGGGTTCATTCTCGACGGCTTCCCGCGTACCATCCCGCAGGCCGAGGCGCTTGACCGCATGGGTATCGTCATTGACCGCGTCGTCAGTTTAGAGGTCGCGGACGAAACGATTGCCCGGCGTGTATCGGGCCGCCGTGTTTGCTTAGCTTGCGGCGCCACCTACCACGTTGACTATAAAAAGCCGGCTGTGGAGGGCGTGTGTGACAAGTGCGGCGACACCCTTGTTCAGCGCAAGGATGACCATCCCGACACGGTGAAGGAACGCCTTGAGGTATATCATGAGCAGACCGAACCGCTCAAAGATTACTACGCAAAAGCGGGTAAGCTTGTGACGGTAGAGGGACAAGAGGCCGTTGAAGATACGACGCGGCTGACCCTCGCGGCTGTTGAGGTCTGAGTCGATGATATCCATCAAGAACAGCCGAGAGCTTTCTTTAATGCGGGAAGCGTGTATCATCTCGGCGAGAGCGTTACAGTTGGCGGGTGAGGCGGTCGAGCCCGGTGTCACTACCGGCGAGATCGATCGCTTGATCCGTAAGTATATCGAGAGCCAGGGCGCCAAGCCCTCGTTCCTCGGATATGCAGATTACCCCGCCAGCGCTTGCATTTCTGTGAACGAAACGGTTATCCACGGCATACCGGGCAAACGTGTGATCAAAGCGGGCGATATCGTCAGCATTGATGTGGGCGCGTATTTGAACGGTTATCACGGCGATAACGCCGCTACCTTCGCTGCCGGTGAGGTGTCGAAGGAGGCGAAGGCCCTGATGGATGCCACCCGCGAAAGCTTGTATGAAGGCATCGCGGCGGCGACAGCGGGCAATCGCATCGGCGATATCGGCGCAGCGGTTCAGCGGTATGTCGAGATGCGTGGTTACTCGGTCGTACGACAGTTTGTCGGCCACGGAGTAGGCACGAATCTGCACGAAGACCCCAGCGTTCCGAATTTTGGGACACCCGGTCGAGGCCCACGCTTGCTACCGGGAATGACCTTAGCCATTGAACCTATGATCAATAAGGGTGGTCCGGAGGTCGAGGTATTATCCGACGGATGGACGACCGTCACCAAAGATCGCGAACTGTCGGCTCATTTTGAGCATACCATAGCGATCACAAAAGACGGGCCCGTTATATTGACCATGCCGTAACGAAAGGGAGGAACCAGCATGTCCAAAGCGGACGTTATTGAACTGGAGGGTGTCGTGGTCGAGGCGTTGCCGAATGCAACATTCCAAGTGGAGCTTGCGAACGGCCACCAGATACTCGCTCATATTTCCGGAAAACTGCGGATGAATTTCATTCGCATTCTGCCCGGTGATAAGGTCACGGTGGAAATGTCACCCTATGACCTGACCAAAGGGCGCATTACCTGGAGAACCAAATAAAGGACGCAGGTCTATGACCTGACCGACTATCAAAGGAGGCATTTTCATGAAAGTCAGACCTTCTGTAAAGAAAATCTGCGAAAAGTGCAAGATCATCAAACGCAAGGGCCGCATCATGGTCATTTGCGAAAACCCCAAGCATAAGCAGCGTCAGGGCTGATCCCGACGACTGAAAGCCGTTAAACAACGGCAAAACCGAAAGGAAGGAATACTATTATGGCTCGTATAGCTGGTGTTGACCTGCCCAGAGATAAGCGCGTTGAGATCGGTCTTACCTATATCTACGGTATCGGCCGCAAGACCGCTAACGATATCCTGGCTGCTTCCGGCGTGAATCCCGACACTCGTGTTCGGGATCTGACCGAGGATGAAATTTCCAAACTGCGTGAGTACATTGACCACAACTGTGTCGTGGAAGGCGATCTCCGCCGTGACATCGCGTTTGATATCAAACGTTTGATCGAAATCGGTAGCTATCGCGGTCTGCGTCACCGCAAAGGTCTGCCGGTGCGCGGACAGCGCTCCAAGACCAATGCGCGTACCCGTAAGGGTCCGAAGAAGACCATCGCCAACAAGAAGAAGTAAGCAGGAGGGATAGAGAATGGCTGCTGCAAAAACAACTGCGAAGAAGGGCACTGTCCGTCGCAAAGAGCGTAAAAATATTGAGCGTGGCGCCGCACATATCCAGTCCACATTCAATAACACCATCGTTACCATCACCGACACGCAGGGCAATGCGTTGTCCTGGGCGAGCGCCGGTGAACTTGGTTTCCGCGGCTCGCGGAAATCCACCCCCTTTGCTGCTCAGACGGCTGCGGAAACCGCTGCCAAAGCAGCAATGGAGCACGGTCTGAAGACCGTCGAAGTGTACGTTAAGGGCCCGGGCGCCGGCCGTGAAGCCGCGATCCGTGCCTTACAGACCGCAGGACTCGACGTTACCATGATCAAAGACGTAACGCCCGTCCCCCACAACGGATGCCGTCCTCCCAAGAGAAGACGCGTATAACACGAGAATTTAGGAGGTGCAACCAAAATGGCAAGATATACCGGTGCGGTGTGCAGACTTTGCCGCCGTGAAGGACAGAAATTGTTTTTGAAGGGCGAGCGTTGCTATACCGGCAAATGCGCCGTTGCCCGCCGTGCGTACGCACCCGGCCAGCATGGTCAGGCCCGTAACCGCAAGGCATCTGAATACGGCAAACAGCTCCGTACGAAACAGTACGCAAGACGTTACTACGGCGTGCTCGAGGGTCAGTTCCGTCACTATTTTGAGATGGCGACCAAAATGGCAGGCGTGACGGGTGAAAACCTGCTCCGCTTGCTCGAGTCCCGTTTGGATAACGTTGTGTATCGTCTGGGCTATGCCAGCTCCCGTGCGGAAGCTCGTCAGCTGGTTACTCAGGGACATTTCACGGTTAACGGCCGCAAGGTCAACATTCCGTCTTACCTGACCAAGGTCGGCGAGGCGATTGCCGTGAAAGAAAACAGCCGCGCGCTTGATAAGATGAAAGCTATCGCTGAGGCGAACAGCTCTCGTCCCGTTCCGAAGTGGCTCGAGAAGACCGCTGAATGGGAAGCGAAGATCGCTGCGGTACCTGCTCGTGAAGATATTGATCTTCCGATCGAGGAAACCCTTATCGTCGAGTTGTACTCGAAATAATCCGCGACATTGCACAGTGTTGCAAGTTCGCATGACACATTACGAAACGCACGCGTACGCGTTGTGCGCGTAGCGGTTTCGTTCATTAAAAGGAGGGTTTTGAATGATAGAGATTGAGAAGCCCAGAATTGAAGCGTTGGACCTCGCTGCAGACGGCACCTACGGTCGCTTTGTTGTTGAACCGTTGGAAAGAGGTTACGGCACGACTCTCGGTAACAGCCTGCGTCGTGTACTGCTCTCCTCACTGCCGGGTGTGGCGGTCACTTCCGTTAAAATCGACGGCGTTCTTCATGAGTTTTCCACCATTGAAGGTGTGAAAGAAGATGTGACGGAGATCGTCCTGAACATCAAGGATCTGGTTCTGAACCTGAACGGTGAAGGACCGAAGACCGTGTACATTGAAGCTCAGGGCCCCTGTGAGGTCACGGCGGGTTCTATCAAATGTGACAGCGAAGTCGAGATCCTGCGTCCCGAAACGCATATCGCGACGCTTGGTGAAAACGGCAAGCTGAACATGGAAATCACTCTGGATAAGGGCCGCGGTTATGTTCCTGCTGAGCGTAACAAGCAGATCATGCAGCCCGTTATCGGTGTGATTCCGGTTGACTCCATCTACACGCCCGTGGTCAAGGTCAACTACGCGGTCAGCAATACCCGCGTGGGTCAGATCACCGACTACGACAAGCTGAGCTTGGAGGTTTGGACCAACGGTACCATCTCTGCTCAGGAAGCTGTTTCGTTGGCAGCAAAGATCATCACCGATCATCTGGCACTGTTCGTGGATCTCTCCGGCGAGATGTATGCCGGCGACTCCATCATGGTCGAGAAAGACGACAAGGGCAAGGAGAAGGCGCTCGAAATGACGATCGAAGAACTCGATCTGTCGGTCCGTTCCTTCAACTGCTTAAAGCGTGCCGGTATCAACACGGTGGAAGATCTGACCAACAAGACCGAGGACGACATGATGAAGGTCCGCAACCTCGGCCGCAAGTCTTTGGAAGAAGTTATCAACAAACTGGCGTCGTTGGGCTTTAGCTTGCGCGACGAAGAGGAATAAGGAAATCTATTCCGCAGAATTCTGAAAAGGAGTGAATTCACATGCCCGGAACTCGTAAGCTCGGCAGACCTACCGCTTCGCGTATGGCAATGCTGAGAGCGATGGTGACCTTCTTGCTGGAAAAGGGTCGTATCGAAACGACCGTTACCCGCGCCAAGGAAGTTCGCGCCATGGCAGAAAAAATGATCACGATCGCAAAACAGCCGACTCTGGCTAATAAGCGACTGGTGTTCTCTTTTGTGACAAAAGAGAGCGTTTGCAAGAAATTGTTTGATGAGATCGCACCTTCCTATGAGGGTCGCAACGGCGGTTACACCCGCATCATCAAGATCGGCGCCCGCCGCGGTGACGCTGCAGAGATGGCCATCATCGAGCTCGTGAAATAAGTCACATAAGCAAAAGACCTCGACGAATTTTCGTCGAGGTCTTTTTTTGTGCACAGATTATTTTTTATCAGTTCTACCGAGAATATAATCTACAGAGGTGCCGTAAAAATCAGCCAACTTAAGTAGAATGGTTGTCGGCACGTCATTTTCGCCGGTTTCATATTTGGAATATCCGGTTTGTGACATGCCTAAAATGCTTGCCAGTTGCTTTTGTGACATGTTTTTGTCTTCTCGAAGGAAACGGATTCTCTCATACATGGGCAACCACCTCAAGAGCATTATAAAGGACAATGCGAATATTTGTTGACCTTTAACCTGAAACAGGTTAAAATATTTTTGAGGTGATTGCTTATGAAAGAGGTCATGCGGGATGTGTGGCATGGGCGTGTTATGCAGCAGAAAGAACACGAGAACACGAATCCGAACCTCGAAGAGCTGACAAGATTAATGGAAAAGAACAGAGGGATACTTTGCTCGCTTATGAATGAGCAGGAAAAGGAGAGATTTGAAAAATATACGGATTGTGTAGAGGAATACATATCGTTAATTGCAGAAAAGGCGTTTCGTGAGGGCGCGGGGTTTGCCGCCAGATTTTTGGTAGAAGCATTGGGGTGAGAGGTGTTACCGTGTTGCTCGATGACGGCAGGAGCAAGCCCCTGCCCTACGGGGGTGGTTTTGGAATTGTGCGGGAATTAGACAATCCAAAGTTTTTTTGCGAGCAAAAAAACTGCCCCCTTTACACAAGGGGGCAGGGTACATAACTTTAAGCTTTATATCCTTTCGGGT
>JAFSGO010000145.1 GCA_017440765.1 Clostridia bacterium | reverse complement strand
GGCGGCGGCGCTGGGTAAAGTAAAAACGCTATAACAAAAACGGACAACCTCATGCGAGGTTGTCCGTTTAGAATAACGCGGTAACGAGGGCCTCAATGGCAAAACACAGACCGTAAATGATGGGCTGGTGCAAGAGATATACCCATAACGTATGCCTGCCGATGGCGGCAAGAAACGGTACGCGGGAGCGGTACAGCGTTTTGGGGAACTTGCCTTTTTTTGCCCATACACCGATATAGCTGCCCATTAAAAAGCAGAAGAACCATGGGATCAGCGGAAAATAATCTGAAGCGTTGTATACCGGACACAGCCCCAAGGGATATAACCATGGCATATTGGGTGCCGTTACAGGCACGTACCATTCAAACACACCGTTAATCCCGAAATACCCGCCGCTGTCAAACGGCACGTGCCAGCACAGCAAGAAAAGCACGGCGTTTATGACGATACCGAGCCATGGCGGAATCAGTTGCAGAGTGGGGCGGAAGAGCGTGTATAACAGAATACACGTTGCCAAACAGTGCAGAACACCAAACCACACGTACGAGCTGCGGTCCAACATGCCCCAAAAGACGGCGCACCACATGACAAGGGACAGTAGCGCCGCGGCACCGGCGAGAAATAGACCGCGTTTCAGGTTGCTGTGTGACAGGTGACAGGAAATGCCGCAGATCAGAACGAATAAGCCCGCAAAAAACGGCTGTATCGGCTCAAAGAAATTGAAGAGTGTGCGTGCGAACGTAATATCAAACAGATACCCGACGACATAAAACGCGTGATAAAACACCATTAGTGTAATACACAACCCGCGTAGTTCGTCCAAAAAGCGAATACGGCCTCGCGCCATGGCACACACCTCCTTAACTATGAATATAAGGTATTGTAACACGCCGCTTGTAAAAAGGCAAGGCGTTTACAAATTGTATAAACAAACCAAGATTATACGGAAAGGAATCGGAAAATGTCTGCATTATGGGGAACGCTGGTCAACGTGGCGGCAATCGTCGTCGGCTCGCTGGCGGGACTGTTATTAAAAAAAGGGTTGCCGACGCGCGTTTCGGGCGCGCTCGGCGTTGCCGTGGGTCTGTGCGTATTATATATAGGTATTGACGGTTGCCTTGCGGGTGACAATATGCTGGTGGCGGTGCTGTCGATGGTGATCGGCGCCGTGGTCGGTGAGTTGTTGGATCTGGACGGCAAACTGAACCGTTTAGGGGAGACGGTACAAAACCGTTTCAGCAAAGGAAAAAACGGGGAATCCACGATTGCGCAGTCGTTTGTCAGTGCGAGTTTGTTGTTCTGTGTTGGTGCGATGGCGATCGTCGGCTCGTTGCAGAGCGGTATCAGCGGTGACCATAATACGTTATACGTCAAATCCATTCTCGACGGTATTTCGTCCGTTGTGTTTGCCACCACACTGGGCGGTGGGGTGATCTTGTCCATTATTCCGCTGTTCTTGTATCAAGGTGCGATCGCGTTACTGGCGCAGTTTATTGCGCCGTATTTGAGCGAAGCGGTCATTGCGGAAATGACCTGCGTGGGATCGCTGTTAATCGTTGCGTTGGCACTTAATCTTTTAAATATCACAAAGATCAAAGTTGCGAATCTGTTGCCGGCGGTGGTGCTGCCGATCGTTCTATGCCCGCTGTATCAATTGGTGTTGTAATGGGTTTTTAGCGCTATGAAATGAAATGACTGTCCTTTGAAAAAAGTGTTGACAGGCGGCTTATCGTATGCTATACTAAGCGTTGCCGCTTGTTCCGGGCGGTGTTTTGTCGCGCGATAAAACACCATAAGCACAGTCGCCCGAGCGCAGCGAGTCTAAAGAAAAGGCAGGTACAAAGTATGTACGCCATTATTGAAACCGGCGGCAAGCAGTACAAAGTGCAAAACGGCGACGTTTTGTTCATTGAAAAGCTGGATGCAGCCGAAGACACCCAGGTAAAACTGGATCAGGTTGTGGCTCTGCACAACGACAAGGAACTGAAGATCGGTTCCCCGTATCTGAAGGGCGCTTACGTGGATGCGAAAGTCCTGAAGAACGGCAAGTCCAAGAAGATCACTGTGTTCACCTATCGTCCTAAGAAGGGCAGCAAGCGTGCCATGGGTCATCGTCAGCCCTACACCAAGGTGCAGATCGAAGGCATCCATGCCAGAGCGCCCCGCGCTCCCAAGGCGGAGGCACCCGCAGAGGAAGCATGATTTGCGCCAAAGTGCTGAAACGGAACGGGAACTTGTGCGGTTTTGACGTGCAGGGACATTCCGGATCGGCGGTATCCGGTCAGGATATCGTGTGTGCGGCGGTATCGTCGGCGGTGTATATGGCGGCCAACACGCTTACCGAGGTAAGCGGTTGTGTTTGTGATATTCACGAAGCAGACGGGTTGCTCACGTGCACGGTGTGCGAGGCGGATATACAAAAAGCGCAAGAAGTGCTCCGCGGCCTTCACATTCATTTGCAGGGGCTTTCTGCCCAGTATCCCACATTTATTACGATACAACTTACGGAGGTGTAACGATATGTTGAAGATCAACATCCAGCTGTTCGCCCATAAAAAAGGTATGGGTTCCACGAAGAACGGCCGTGATTCCGAATCCAAGCGCCTGGGCGCAAAACGTGCAGACGGTCAGTTCGTGCTCGCCGGCAACATCTTAGTTCGTCAGCGCGGTACGCACATCCATCCCGGCCAGAACGTTGGTATTGGTTCGGACGATACCTTGTATGCCAAAGCGGACGGTACCGTTCGTTTCGAGCGTATGGGTAAAGATCGCAAGCGCGTGAGCGTTTACGAAGTCGAGCAATAAGCAGTTCGAGAAAGCCCTGGCGAAACCGCCAGGGCTTTTTTTATAAAAAAGACTACCATATTCGGGCAGTTTTGTGGTAGACTAAAAGCAACGAAGTATTAAAGGAACGAAAAAGTATGTTTATTGACAAGGCAGTTATCCGCATCAAAGCCGGCAACGGCGGCAACGGTGCGGTATCCTTCCATCGTGAAAAATACGTGGCGGCGGGCGGTCCTGACGGCGGTGACGGCGGCAGAGGCGGTAACGTCGTATTTGTGGCGCAGGACGGCAGTAATACTCTGTCGGATTTTCGCTACAAGCGAAAATTTACGGCGCCTGCAGGCGAAAACGGCGGTGCGAAGCGCTGCTTCGGCAAAACCGGAGAGGATCTGATCATACCCGTGCCGCGCGGTACGCTTATCTACGATAACGAAAGCGGCCGACTGATGGCAGACATGTCGGGTGACGAGCCGTTTGTGGCGGCGAAAGGCGGCAGAGGCGGTTGGGGTAATTCCCACTTTGCCACGCCGACGCGGCAGGTGCCTCGCTTTGCCAAACCCGGTGTTCCGGGCGAGGAGTTTGAGGTGCGATTAGAGCTGAAATTATTGGCAGACGTGGGATTGGTCGGTTTCCCGAACGTGGGGAAATCCACCTTGATCTCGGTCGTCAGCGAAGCAAAACCGGAAATTGCGAATTATCATTTCACCACCATCACGCCGGTGCTCGGCGTGGTACGTGTTGCCGAGGGTGCCTCCTTTGTGATGGCGGATATTCCCGGTGTTATTGAGGGTGCGAGCGAAGGAGTCGGGCTCGGTCACGAGTTTTTGCGGCACGTGGAGCGTTGCCGTCTGCTTGTGCACGTGGTAGACGTAGCAGGCAGCGAGGGTCGCGATCCGCTGAGCGATTTTGATGCGATCAACCGCGAATTGGAGCAATTTAATCCCGAGCTTGCCAAATGTCCGATGTTGGTGGCGGGGAATAAATGCGATCTTGCCACTGACGAGCAGTTGCAGGCGTTTGAGGATGCCCTGCGCGAGCGCGGATTCGAGTATTTCCCCATGATGGCGGCGATCGCCCATGGCACGGACGAGCTTGTTAACCGCTGTGCAGCAAAGCTTGCAGAGCTGCCGCCAATCCGTACGTTTGAGGCGGAGCCGATTGCGCTACAGGAGATGGAGTCGCTTCGCGACCGTTCGGTACGCATCGAAAACCACGGAGGCGTGTTCTTTGTAGAAGCGGAATGGTTGCTCAAGCTGTTACAGACCATCGATCTGCAGGAACCGGACAGTCTGCAATATTTCGAGCGAGTGCTGCAATCCAGCGGCGTGATCAGGCAACTGGAAGAAGCCGGTGTGCAGGAAGGCGACACGGTCAGCATTTACGATCTTGAGTTTGACTTCGTGGTATGATGGGAGAGAATGTTATGGATCGGCTTTGTCCGATGGAAGTGGATCTGCACGGGATAAGCCCGCTGAATTTGGCGTTCGTGGGTGACGGCGTGTATGATCTGATGGTGCGGGAACGTTTGGTGTGTCTTGCCAACCGTCCGAATAAGGAACTGCATCAGTTAGCGGTGCAGCAGGTGCGTGCCGAAGCACAGGCGGCGGCGCTCGAGCGGCTGTTGCCGATGCTTTCCGAAGAGGAAACGTCGGTTTACCGACGCGGCAGAAATGCGCACACCTCTCGCTCCGGCGGGGATTATCACAAGGCAACAGGGCTCGAAGCATTGTTCGGGTATTTGTATTTATCCGGTCGTTTAGACCGGGTTCGCGAATTGTTCGCATTGATCATTGAGGGGGAGACACCGTTTGAAACGACCTGACTTTCGTCAGGATGTTAAACGATTTGGAATAGACGTTGTATATTATATAGCAGGCAGCTTGTTGTATGCCGTTTCCGTCAACTGCTTCAGTGTACCGAATCACATTGCGCCGGGCGGGGTGACGGGCGTTGCCACGATGATCCATTATGCGCTGCCGACGGCACCTATTGGGCTTACCATTCTGATCTTGAATATCCCGTTGCTCGTGGCAGCTTGGTTGTGCATCAGCCGAACCTTTACCGTTCGCACCTTGCTGTGTACGGCGCTTTCCACCGTGGTGATCGATACGCTTACGCCGCTTTTGCCGATATATAAGGGTGATATGTTTTTGGTATCCGTGATGGGCGGTGTGTTGTCGGGTGTCGGGTTGGGTCTGATTTTTCTGCGCGGCGGGTCAACCGGTGGAACGGAGATCGCGGCACGGTTGTTGGAACGGCGGTTTCCGTACGTGCCGGTGGGTCGGCTGATACTGACCGTGGATGCCGTGGTGATCGTGGTGTCGGCGTTCGTTTTTAACAACGTAGAGAACGCGATGTACGCGGTTGTGCTGACTTTCGTTGCCTCCACGCTGATCGATGCGTTGGTGTATGGTGGAGCAGGCGGCAAACTGGTGCTGATCTTCAGTAAACAGCAGGAGAAAATCACCGCCGCCGTTTTACAGACCATTCACCGCGGGGTCACTAAACTGCGCAGCCGCGGCGGGTACACGGGTGAAGACAGTGAAGTGCTTTTGTGTGCGGTCAGGCGGACCCAGGTATATCCGCTCCGACAGTTGGTTGCTAAAATCGATCCGGCAGCGTTTATCGTGATCACTTCCGCAGAGGAGGTTTTGGGGAACGGTTTTGCTACGATTGAATAAAAATTTCTAAAAAAGCCCAAAAAGCCATTGACAAA
Organism: Clostridia bacterium; assembly: GCA_017440765.1. Lineage (GTDB taxonomy): Bacteria > Bacillota > Clostridia > Oscillospirales > Acutalibacteraceae > RGIG3009. The sequence goes on along the minus strand of JAFSGO010000145.1, from coordinate 2,198 downwards.
TCCCTCGAATATGAATACTATTTTCATAGAGAGTTTAAACACTAGTAAGATTCTTAGGAGGAACAACGTATGGTCTTTGAAAAGCTCAGAACAATTCTCAGCCAACAGTTTGACGTTGAGAAGGATACCATCACACCGGAAACGAACATCATGGAGGATCTGGGTGCAGATTCCTTGGATGTTGTGGATATGCTCATGTCGTTAGAAGATGAATTCGATGTGGAGATCCCCGACGAGGAGATCGAGAAAATGCGTACGGTCGCCGAGGTCGTCGCTTACATCGAAGAGAATACTTGATAGACAAAACCCCGTGGCTTTCGCCACGGGGTTTATTGTTAAAGCAAAAGCCCGCATCGATCGATGCGGGCTTTTTGGTTATTTCAGGTTGGCTTTCAGAGTGTTGAGCTCGGCCTTGAGCTCGGCGGGGAGTTTGTCGCCAAACTTGCCGTAGAACTCTTCGATGCCGTCGGCTTCCTCTGCCCACAGCGCTTTGTCGACTTCCAGAATGGATTCGAGCGTTGCGCGGTCAAAGTTCTCGAGGCCCTCGATGTTGATGTCGCCGGCGTTCGGGACGTAGCCGATCGCGGTTTCGTTTGCATCGACCTTACCCTCGCAGCGGTTGATGATCCATTCGAGAACACGCAGGTTGTCACCGAAGCCGGGCCACAGGAAGTTTCCGTCGTCGTCGGTGCGGAACCAGTTGACGTTGAAGATCTTGGGCGCTTTGTCGCCGAGCTTTTTGCCCATCTCGATCCAGTGCTTCCAATAATCACCCATGTGATAGCCGCAGAACGGCAGCATTGCCATGGGGTCGCGGCGAACAACACCGACAGCGCCGGTGGCGGCAGCGGTGGTCTCGGAGGCAACGATCGAACCTACGAACACGCCGTGATCCCAGTTGCGGGACTGATAGACCAGCGGAGCGGTCTTGGCGCGGCGGCCGCCGAACACGATCGCGGAGATCGGCACACCTGCGGGAGAGTCGAATTCAGAGGACAGGCAGGGGCAGTTCTGCGCGGGAGCGGTGAAGCGGGAGTTCGGATGTGCACCCTTGGAACCGTCGGTGCAATCCCACACTTCGCCCTTCCAGTTTTTCGCGTTTTTGGGCGGGTTTTTATCCATGCTCTCCCACCACACGGTGTTATCGTCAAGATTATGCACCACGTTGGTGAAGATCGCGTTTTTCTTGGTGGAGATTAGCGCGTTGGGGTTGGATTTCATGCTGGTACCGGGAGCCACGCCGAAGAAGCCGTTTTCGGGGTTGCACGCCCACAGACGGCCGTCCTCACCGACGCGCATCCAGGCAATGTCGTCACCGACACACCAGACTTTGTAGCCCTTTTCGCGGTACAGCTCCGGCGGGATGAGCATGGCAAGGTTGGTCTTACCGCAAGCAGACGGGAACGCCGCCGCGATATAAGTGATCTCACCGTTCGGTTTCTCAACGCCGAGGATGAGCATATGCTCAGCCATCCAGCCCTCGTTGCGGCCGAGGTTGGAAGCGATACGCAAAGCAAAGCATTTTTTGCCGAGCAGCACGTTTCCGCCGTAGCCGGAGTTAACGGAGATGATGGTGTTATCCTGCGGGAAGTGGCAGATATACCGCTTCTCCTCGTCGATATCACATTTGCAGTGCAGGCCGCGTACCCAGTCGTCGCTGTCGCCCAAAGCGGCGTACACTTCCTTGCCCATGCGGGTCATGATCGCCATGCTGATGACGACGTAGATGGAATCGGTCAACTCGATGCCGTATTTGGCGAATGGGGAACCGACGGGGCCCATCGAATACGGGATAATATACATCGTGCGGCCTTTATAAGCGCCGCGGGCGATGTTGTACAGCATATCATATGCCTCGGCAGGTGCCATCCAGTGGTTGGTGGGGCCGGCATCTTCCTCTTTTTCAGAGCAGATAAAGGTGCGGCCTTCCACGCGCGCCACGTCGTTGACGGCGGACAGGTGCAAGTAGCAGCCGGGTAGTTTTTCCTCGTTGAGTTTATACAGCTCGCCGGTGCTGCAGCCCTCGGCACGCAGTTCTTCCAGTTGCTCGTGAGAGCCGTCGATCCACATTACGCGATCGGGCTGTGTTAACTCGATTTTTTCCTCGATCCATTTCAGGATGGAGGGGTTGGTTGTCAATGCATTCGTCATGACAGTGTTTACACTCCTTCCAAATGGAAAAATCCAAAATTTCCACT
>JAFSGO010000144.1 GCA_017440765.1 Clostridia bacterium | reverse complement strand
TTCAACGGCGGTGTTGAGCGTGAGTTTGAGGGCGAGGATCGCGTCTTGATCAACTCTCCCAAAGTTGCCACTTACGACCAGCAACCCGAAATGAGCGCTTACTCCGTTTGCGACGCGGTAGTGGAGCGCATCCGTTCCGGTAACTACGACGTGATTATCCTCAACTACGCGAACTGCGACATGGTCGGTCATACCGGTGTGTTCGACGCGGCAAAAGCCGCAGTGGAAGCCGTTGACACCTGTGTTGGCAAAACGGTGGATGCCGTGTTGGAAATGGGCGGCGTGGCGCTGATCACAGCCGACCACGGTAACGCGGATAAGATGCTGGAGGACGACGGTGTATCGCCGTTCACGGCACACACCACCTACCCCGTTCCGTTCTGTGTTGTCGGTCATCCGTGCGAGCTGCGCGAGGGCGGTCGCCTGTGCGATATTGCGCCGACGATGCTCCAAATTCTCGGTTTGGCGCAACCCGCCGAGATGGATGGACAGAGTTTAATGAAATAATGCAAAACGGTCGTTCGAAAAGAACGGCCGTTTTTTCATACAAAATGGTTGACCGATGAAAAAAGCGGTGTTACAATAAAACATCATGGACAAAGAGGTGTCGGATATGGATAAGAAGAATATCGACTGGAGTAACCTCGGCTTTGCGTACCTGCAGACCGATAAGCGCTACGTCGCGAATTATAAGGACGGCAACTGGGACGACGGTTGCCTGACGGAGGATGCCACGATTACGATCACCGAATGTGCTGGCGTGTTGCAGTATGCACAGACCTGCTTTGAGGGGCTCAAGGCGTATACCACGGTGGACGGCAAGATCGTCTGCTTCCGTCCCGATATGAACGCCGCGCGCATGGCGGATTCCTGCCGCGGCTTGGAGATGCCGGTGTTCCCTGAAGATCGTTTCGTTGAAGCGGTCGTGGAAGTTGTCAAAGCCAACAAGGAATGGGTGCCGCCGTACGGCTCGGGCGCGTCGTTATATCTACGCCCCTTTATGTTCGGCAGTAACGCGGTTATCGGCGTGAAGCCCGCGACCGAGTATCAGTTCCGCATTTTCGCGACACCGGTCGGTCCGTATTTCAAGGGCGGTGTCAAACCGCTGACGCTGCGCATTTCGGATCTGGACCGTGCCGCTCCTAAGGGTACCGGTAACATCAAGGCGGGTCTGAACTACGCCATGAGCTTGCGCAACATTGTGGATGCGCATAACTGCGGATACGACGAAAACGTGTACGTGGATTCCGCTACGCGCACTTTTATTGAGGAGACCGGCGGTGCGAACATTATTTTCGTTACCAAAGACGGTAAGTTGGTTACCCCAAAATCCGACACCATTCTCCCCTCCATTACGCGCCGCTCGTTGATGCAGGTGGCGGAGCAATATTTGGGAATGGAAGTGGAGCAACGCGAGATCAAACTGTCCGAGATCGATCAGTTCGCTGAGTGCGGTCTGTGCGGTACGGCGGCGGTCATTTCGCCGGTCGGCAAGATCGTTGATCACGGTAAGGAGATCACGTTTGCAGGCATGGGACCGGTGATTCAAAAGCTGTATGATACCTTGCGCGGTATTCAGATGGGCGAGATCGAAGGTCCTGACGGTTGGATAAAAGTTATTGAATAATTTTGCTTGACATCGTGCTAAAGTGATGATATAATTTAGCAAATCAACAAACACGATGATGGGGAGAAAGCCGTTTTAATCCCGAACACAGAGAGTCGGCGGGTGGTGTAAGCCGACAGACGGAGAACGGTATACTGGCCCCGGAGTGCTGATCTGAACAGGTGACATCCTCAGTAGGACAGCCGGCAACCCACCGTTATCCGGGGGCGCGATTGTAGGATCGCCGTGAGTGGCCATGGGATATGGCAAAAAGAGTGGTACCGCAAGGTTTTTAGACCCTGTCTCTTTATTTTAAGAGGCAGGGTTTTTGTGTCTATTTGAGGCAGAAAAGAGGAATTGTTATGTTGACCATCGACAAGATCTTTCAGGCGTCTACCGTTTTGAAGGATATTATCCGCCCGACCCCGCTTGCCAAAGCATACGGGATCGCGCCGGATTGCACGCTGTATCTCAAACCGGAAAATCTGCAAAATACGGGTTCGTTTAAGCTGCGCGGTTCGGGTTATAAGATCGCGATGCTGTCCGACGAGGAAAAGGCAAAGGGTGTTATCGCCTGCTCCGCGGGCAACCACGCGCAGGGTGTGGCGCTTGCCGCGACTAAATGCGGTATTTCTTCGTTGATCTGCTTGCCGGATACGGCGCCCCTTTCCAAGGTCGAGGCCACTAAGTATTTCGGCGCGGACGTCTGCTTGGTTGAGGGCTGCTATGATGATGCGTACAACCGTGCCTTGCAACTCAAAGACGAAAAAGGGTACACGTTCGTGCACCCGTTTGATGATGAAGACGTTATCGCAGGACAAGGAACGATCGGTCTGGAGATCGTTAACGAGATGGATGATATTGACGCCGTGATCGTGCCCATCGGCGGCGGCGGTCTGATCTCGGGTGTTGCGTATGCGATCAAATCCATCCGACCGTCCATCAAGGTATACGGTGTGCAGGCGGCGGGAGCGCCGAGCATGTACAACTCCGTAAAGAGCGGAAAGATCGAAGCGCTGGATGCCGTATCCACCATTGCAGACGGTATTGCGGTGAAAAAACCCGGCGAACATACTTTTGAGTACGTCAGCAAATACGTGGACGATATTGCGCTGGTGACGGAGGATGAAATTTCTTCGGCGGTGTTGGCGCTGATTGAGAAGCAAAAGATGGTTGCCGAGGGCGCCGGTGCGGTGTCGGTGGCGGCGGCCATGTATAACAAATTCCCGCTTGCCGGCAAAAAGGTGGTCAGCTTGATCTCCGGCGGTAATATTGATGTAACGAGCTTGTCGCGCGTTATCGAACGCGGCTTGATGCGCTCGGCGCGTATTGTCAACCTGCTGATCGAACTGGCGGATAAGCCCGGTCAGCTCAAAGACGTGTCCCGCATCATTGCCGATTGCGGCGGTAACGTTACCGGCGTTCATTATGAGCGCGGCGGCACCAAGAGCGTTAACGGGTGTTTCCTGCGCATCACGTTGGAAGCGCGTAACTACGACCACGCTGATGAGATTATCCACGCACTGGAGGCCGAGGGCTTCCGTATTGCAGAAAGATAAGAGGGTTTTGATATGAAGATCATACATACAAGCAACGCACCCGAAGCGATCGGGCCGTACAGCCAGGCAATGGTCGCGGGGGGACTGGTGTTTACCTCCGGACAGATCGCCATCAACCCCGCGAGCGGGGCGGTGGAAGCGACCACCATTGAAGAACAGACCGAGCAGGTGTGTAAAAATATCGCCGCGGTGCTGGAAGCTGCCGGCTCGTCCATTGACAAGGTCGTCAAGACCACGTGCTTTTTACAGTCGATGGAGGATTTTGCCGCGTTTAATGCCGTTTACGGCAAGTATTTTATCGGCAAGCCCGCCCGCTCCTGCGTGGCAGTCAAGACCTTGCCGAAAAATGTATTAGTCGAAGTCGACACGATAGCAGAGCAATAAGGAGATTTAGGGATGGATACCAGTAAATACAGTGTTGGGTATTATCCGGCACCGGGTACGCATGTCAAATGGGTACAAAAAGATCATATTGAGAAAGCGCCCGCGTGGTGCAGCGTTGACTTGCGCGACGGCAACCAGAGTCTTATCATCCCGATGAGCTTGGAAGAAAAGCTGGAATTCTATAAGTTGCTGCTCAAGGTCGGTTTTAAGGAGATCGAGGTGGGGTTCCCTGCCGCGTCCGAAACCGAATACGAGTTTTTGCGCACGCTGATCGAGCGGGACATGATCCCCGACGACGTGACGGTGCAGGTGCTGACCCAGTGCCGCGAGCATATCATTCGCAAGACCTTTGACGCGTGCAAGGGTGCCCCTAACGCGATCATTCATTTTTACAACTCGACCAGCGTGGCACAGCGTGAGCAGGTGTTCCGCAAATCCAAAGAGGAAATTAAGCAGATCGCGGTTGACGGTGCGAAGCTCGTCAAACGTCTTGCCGCAGAGTACGAGGGAAATTTCCGCTTTGAGTATTCGCCGGAAAGCTTTACGGGCACCGAGCCGGAGTACGCACTGGAAGTGTGCAACGCGGTTCTGGACGTGCTGGAACCAAGCGCAGACAACAACGTGATTATCAATCTACCGGTGACGGTGGAAATGAGTATGCCGCACGTGTATGCAAGCCAAGTGGAGTACATGAGCGAGAATTTAAAATACCGCGAGCACGTGACGGTATCCTTGCATCCGCACAACGACCGCGGTACCGGTGTGGCGGATACCGAACTGGCGCTCCTTGCGGGTGCGGACCGTGTGGAAGGGACACTGTTCGGTAACGGCGAACGCACCGGTAACGTGGACGTTATCACGCTGGCGATGAATATGTACTCTCACGGCGTGGATCCGAAATTGGATTTTTCCAATATGCCCTCCATTGTGGAGACATACGAGAAATGCACGCGGATGCACGTGTACGAGCGTTCCCCCTATGCAGGTGCACTGGTGTTTGCCGCGTTCTCGGGCAGTCACCAGGATGCGATCGCCAAGGGTATGAATTGGCGCAAGGAAAAGAATCTGCACGCGTGGACGGTGCCGTACATTCCGATCGATCCGCAGGATATCAGCCGTACCTACGACGCGGACGTCATCCGCGTCAATTCGCAGAGCGGAAAGGGCGGTATCGGCTATTTGCTGGAGCAGGCGTACGGTTACGTGC
>JAFSGO010000143.1 GCA_017440765.1 Clostridia bacterium | reverse complement strand
GCCGTTTCGTTTACGGTAATGCACATCGTGCGACCGTGGTCACGAACGGTGATCAGGTTTGCTTCGCGCAACAATTGCAAGCAAACGACAATATCCACGTAGGTTGCACCGCAAGCGGATAACGCGTGATGCAACGTTTCCATATCGCCCTCGAACGGCGCCCGTTTTAAGAAACGGTAGAGCGCGGCCGCCGTTTCACGCGAAGGCAGGTCAACATCCGCCGTATCCTCGTCGCGCCGCACAATGGCGTCGCGCAATGCGAGAGCGGTAATGAGTTCTTCTTGATCGGTATCGCTGTACCGCATATCCTTAATGATGACCGATACGGTCACGTTTCCGCGGAACTCGTTTTTATCCAACGTGACCGCCAAATTGACCGTATCGCCGACGACAAACGGAAAGGTTTCCGGTGCGGTGGAAAATTTCATCGCGGTCAACATTCTGCCATCACGCGAGAGCGTGAGTCGCAAATGTTTCCCGACGCCAACAGGGTCGATCTTTTCGATTTGCATACCGTACAAACCGAAGATCGGCAAGGGGTTTCCCGCACCAAACGGTTCCATCGCCGCCAGACAATCGAGCAGATCGGTGGTGAGCTGCGAAGGGCGCAGGCGACAATCGAGCACCAATTCTTCCGTCGGCATCACGGGATACCGCACGGCGGCATAGGCGTTGATCGCTTCGGCAAATTCCGCCAAACGGGCGCTCTCCACCGTCACACCCGCGGCTTGTTCGTGCCCGCCGTAGCCGAGCAAACAGGTTTCACACGCACACAGCGCGTCGTACAGGGAAAAGCCTTTTAAACTGCGACCCGAACCGCGGGCGATCCCGTCTTTGGAGGAGAGCACCACCGTCGGTTTCCCGTAGCGTTCCAACAAGCGTGCCGCGATGATGCCGAGCACACCGTGGTGCCACCCTTCGCCCCAAACGACCAACACACGTTGCGCCAAACGCTCGGGCTCAGCGTCGAGCTGTGCCATCACTTGCGCCAAAATCTCGCCTTCCACCGCTTGACGTGCCGTGTTCATCTCGTGGATCTCGCCGGCCAACGCACGAGTGCCCTCGTTGTCTTCTCCAAGCAACAATTCCGCCGCTTTAGTGGGGTCTCCCATACGGCCGGCGGCATTAATGCGCGGTGCCAAGGTAAAGGTAACCGTTGTGGCGGTTTGGGGACGGTCGCCCGCTCCCGCAACCTGACGTAATTTTTGAAGTCCCACGCGCGCACCGCGGGCAATGCGTTCCACTCCGCGACGAACCAATACGCGGTTATCGTCGCGCAGAGGCATCACATCCGCCAAAGTACCCAAAGCAACCAAGTCGGCAAATTGTTCCAACACCACGTCGGTATCGCCTTCCAGCGCACACAACAGCTGAAACGCCACGCCCACGCCGGCAAAATCTTTAAATTCACTGGGGCAATCCTCGCGGTGAGGATCCACCACCGCCACAGCATCCGGTAACACATCCGGCGGCATATGATGATCCGTCACCACCACGTCCATTCCGAGTTCGGCCGCATACGCGACCTCCTCCACCGCGGCGATGCCGTTATCCACCGTGATGATCAGCGAAACACCTTTTGCCGCCATACGTTCCACCGTGTGACGATGCAGACCATAGCCGTCCCCCTCGCGGTGCGGCAACATATAGTCGACGCGGGCACCTTTCAATTTGAGATACGAGTAGAGCAGCACCGTGGCCGTGACACCGTCAGCATCATAGTCACCGTATACCATGATGCTCTCCCCGTTATCCATCGCACGTTGGATTCGTTCGACCGCCAGATCCATATCGGCAAACAGATACGGATCGCTGCGCAACTCGTCACCGCCCAAAAACTGCATCGCGCTTTCGGCATCGGTAATGCCGCGACCGGTCAATAACAAACACAACACGGGGTCAAGCCCGCATTCTTCCGAAAGCGAACCGGCAATTTCTTTATTCAACGTGAGAAACGTCCAACGTCTACAACTCATAGGGTAAAACCTTTCCATTTTACATATATAACTGATATATTATATCATTCTTTTGTCAATTGTTCAACAAATTTCTCTTTTTTCTGTCGCATAGTTCTTACACCTCTCCGCATATAGTATGACGAAAGGTGTGAACGGTAATGAACAACGACTTGAAAACACGTATGGCACACTATGAACAAGAGTTGCTGCGTATGCGTGCACAAGGAAAACCCGAAAGCCCCCCCGCTCCCCCAAAACCGCCGACACCGCCGCCGGCACCCGCCTCATCTACCATTGACGTGCGCGTGGTGAATGCCGAAAACGGCGAAGTAATCGTCGGCGCGATGGTTACGATCGACCGACGGACCGGCAGTGGAAAAGAACCGATTGCCGTGCGTTTTACCGATCGGCAAGGCGACATTGCCACGCTCACGGTGGCGGCAGGGCAACCGAATACGGTATACGATATTTCGGTTGCTATGTTCGGGTATTTTCGACAAACCGATACGGGCATCGTGGCAGACGGCACCCCCATCAAACGTGAAGTGCGTCTGCTTCCTCTGCCCGAGTTGTGAAGGGAGTGAGTGCAGTGAATACCGCTTATGTAAAGGAACTGCAACGGCGATTACGCTTGTTATCGCATATGGATGACCGGTATTCGTCGGTAGACGTGGACGGTGTGTACGGGCCGCAAATGGCGGCCGCCGTGCGAACGTTTCAACAGACCGTAGGATTACCGGCTAACGGCACCGCCGACGAACGCACGGTGCGTCTGCTGGGCGATCTGTATCACGATTACGTGCAACTGACCGCCGATCCGCGTGCTATCTGCCCGTTCCCGTCACCATATTACGTGATGCGCGAGGGCGAGAGGGGCACCGCCGTCTTGATACTGCAAGCGATGCTTGCCGAAATTTGTCAGCCCTACTCATCACCTCAACCGCCCGCTGCCAACGGAACCTTTGACGAAACGACCAAAGCGTGCCTTATCTGCTGGCAAAACGTGCTGGGGTTGCCCGAAAACGGCGAAGTGGACCGCTTTTGTTGGGATAAATTGGCCGATGTGTACAATATGAGGTTGTTGTGAAAAAAACACTGTTTATCAAGAATACCCTCGTGTTGACCGTCACGTCGTTGATCCTGCGCACCATCGGTATCGTTTTTCGCATTTATTTGTCGGGCACCATCGGCCCTGAGGGAATGGGGTTGTATCAACTGGTCGTATCCGTCTACGTGCTCGCTTCTACGTTTGCTGTTTCGGGTATCACCGTGGCCGTTACGCGGTTGGTGGCGGATGAATTGGTGCGCGGCACGGCGCGATCGGTTCGTCATGTGTTGCGTCGATCGTTGTTGATCGGCGCACTCGGCGGCATCGGCTCGGCGCTTCTCTTCTTTTTCGGAGCCGAGGCAATCGGCAGTTACGCCATCGGCGATGTCCGCGCCGTATCCGCACTGAAAATGATGGCGTTTTCACTTCCGTCAATGGGTATTTCCGCCTGTCTGAAAGGCTATTTTTCCGCGCGGCGCAAGGTCGGTTATCCCGCTGTAGCACAACTGATCGAGCAGGTTGTACGTATCGCGTTGATCTTTTGTTTGTTTCGACACTTTTCTGCCGAAAGCCTGGAAAAGGCGTGCGTCATCGTCATGATCGGCGATACCGTCGCGGAATGGGCCTCGTGTTTGTTCGTGATTGCCTGTTATTTGCGTGACCGCGGTACCCTCAAACGCGAAAATCCCCTGTCTTCTGCAATACCTGCACGCACAAGCGTTACCCGTCAATTGCTTACCATCGCGGCACCCATCACGGCGGGACGTTATTTGAACAGCGGTTTGCGCACCATCGAGACCGCCTTGGTGCCCGCGCGCATTGCACGGTTTTGCGGCTCGCGTGAAACGGCGCTCGCCCAGTTTGGCGCCCTGAAAGGAATGGCATTGCCGCTTCTTTTCTTTCCCGCTTCCTTTTTGTCGGCGATGTCCTCCCTGCTCATTCCCGAACTCTCTGCCGCCGCCGTGCAAGGCGATCGAGGCGGTATTCGCCGTATGGTCGACAAATCGTTGCGGGTCACCGCTACCGCCTCGCTTCTCATCGCGGCGATATTCACCGTTTTCGCTGAGGAGATCGGCCTTTGGCTGTACAACAGCCGTGACGTCGGCGTGTATCTGCGCGTGTTGGCGCCGCTTACTCCCGTGATGTATGCCGACAGCATCGCCGACGGTATGCTCAAAGGGCTCAACCAGCAACTGCGCTCCCTCACGTACAGTGTAACCGATTCGGCGGTACGCATCGTGCTCATTTGGTTGATCGTTTCGCGGCAAGGTATGGGCGGCTTTTTGTTCATTATGGTCATCAGCAATTTGCTCACTTCGTATCTTAATCTTCATCGGCTGATGACCGTTACCGACTTGAAACCGCGTTGGTCGGCACTGATTGTCAAACCCCTTATGGCGGTGGCGGGTGCTTCCGCGGCGGCAATTTTGGCGACCACTTTGTTGAAGACCTCCTCTTTGTCGCCTGTGGTCAGTGTAATCATCGGTGCGACAATCTTATGTGTGGTTTACGGGTTGTTGTTGCACCTGCTCGGTTGTGCAATTCCTCTTGACATCCCGCTCAAAAAGGGGTATGATAGGTAAGCACTCGCCGCTGTGGTGGAATCGGCAGACACAAGGGACTTAAAATCCCTCGAGGGCGACTTCGTACCGGTTCAAGTCCGGTCAGCGGCACCAAAAAACTCTCGTTCTTTGGAACGAGAGTTTTTTTATCCAAGCCGACAGGCTTGGCATATCATCACGCGTCAGCGTGTATATCATCAACAACGGCTTGCCGTTGTTGTATCTCATCACACCTTTAGGTGTGCATTAAAAATTTGTCGGCTTGATGATATACAACTTCTTGCGAAGTTGATGATATGCAATTCCTTGCGGAATTGATGAGATACAATGCTTCGCATTGATTTTCTGCCGTTTTTATGCTATAATACATTCAAGGCGGTGATAAAATGCTTTCTTTATTCAAAAAAGTATTTAAGAAAAGTAATGCAGTTTTTAAAGTTCTTGAACCGAACATTGAATTAACAGTATCGGTTTCGAAGTGTATAAAAGAATTAATAAGATCAGGGGTAAAATATAATCAGGTGACAGCAGGGTATATTACATTCCCCGCTAAATTGTTCGATGGTTTGGATATGATGGTGGGATTGCACTATCAAGGAGCCTTTATAGACTATATTGAAATTTTTAGACCGATTGAATATTATAACTCACCTGATTTTGATATAAACGAATCTTATGCGGAAATTCATGATGCTGTTGTGTCTTGTTATGGAAAACCAGAAGCAAAAAAACCGGCCTATTTATCGGGTTATCCGTCTGAAAGATGGCTTGGAAGAAATTTTGTAATAGACCATAGTATTTGTGATAGATTTGGTCTTGAAGAACACTTGAGTTTTAAGTTTGTACAACCAAATTAAGAAAATTCTTAAGTTTTCAGGCGCATTTCATTCGTGTCATTAAGTTCAAACTACCCACGAAAAAAGTCACTTTTGTCTACCTGACAAAAGTGACTTTTTTCAATGATATCCGTTCCTGTCGGAACGGGTGATATATCTTCGATATGATATCCACCTGCGGTGGATGATATATGCCTTCGGCATATGAAGGAACGGATATTATATCATATTTGCAAAGCAAATATATCATGCGGCAACGCCGTATATCATATCGCGTCAGCGATATATCATTGAAATGGAGTTTAATCGTCATATTATTGGTAAGATTGAAGTTCTCTGATTATTTACGCACCTAATCGCTTTTCTTACCCCCATTTACGCACCGTTATGCTGTTCTTT
>JAFSGO010000142.1 GCA_017440765.1 Clostridia bacterium | reverse complement strand
GCGGAGGGGTTGCGCTCGGCGTAACCGAGGTCTTGCGCGAGTTTCAGAGCACTTTCAAAATCCATGCCATCCTGCACCATGCGGGTGAGCATGAAATTGGTGGTGCCGTTCAGAATACCGGCGACCGACTCAATTTCGTTACCCGCAAGGCACTGTGAAAGAGGACGCAGGATCGGAATACCGCCGCCGACACTGGCTTCAAATAAGAAGTTAATGTTTTTCTCTTTGGCGATGGCGAGGAGCTCGTCGCCTTTGGCGGCGACCAGCTCCTTGTTAGAGGTGACGACGCTTTTGCCGGCAAGCAGGCACGCTTTGACAAAATCGTATGCCGGATGCAGACCGCCCATGGTTTCCACCACGATGCGAATCTCTTCATCCTGCAGGATCGTTTCAAAATCCGTGGTAAACAGATCGGCGTACGGCAGATTGGGGAAGCTGCGCAGATCCAAAATGCGTTTGACAACCAGGGAATCCCCTGCTTTTTTGGCGATGGGTCCGGCGTTTTGCAACAACACCTCTGCGACACCCGAACCGACCACGCCGTGGCCTAAAATTGCTACCGAGATCATTTATACTTCTCCGCCTTTCTGACTGATGGCGCTGATGCGCCGCACACCGGGAATATGAGATAATTCATTGGCAAACGTGTCCAAAGACTGCGACATACCGCCGGTCTTGGCACAGATAGATACACACGCGCTGCCGTCCTCGGGGGATTGCTGATTGACGGTCACGATGTTGGCGCCGACCTTGGCAAACGCAGACAACAGACCGGATAGCACACCGGGGGAGTCCTGCAACACCAGATCCACCGTCATAAAAGTGGAATCCGTTTTACTGCCGAGATACGGCGCGACGGTGTCTTTATATTTGTAATAAGCACTGCGGGAGATGCCTACTGCCCGCACGGCTTCACTTACCGACGTGAAACGGCCGACGTTCAGCGCGTCGGTGACTTCCAGCACCTTGCCGTATACTTCGGGAAGCGCATCGGCGCGAACCAAGACCCATTCGTCGGTTCGGGCTATTTGACTCATAAACTGTCCACCACCCACAAACACGCGTATCGCGAATGAAAACACTATAACACAGCGCGCTACAAAAATCAAGGGAAATTTTCAAATATTTTGAGGAAAAAATCAAGCAGGCGATTTGTCCATGTGCCGTGGACAAATCGCCTGCTTAACTGTTTATTCCTGGGTGACGGTTCCGTCGACAATCGGTGCGCCGTGCTTGGTGCACATTTCGGGCAGATGATTCGGTTTGTAAACACCCACACGTTTGGAGGTGCATTTCTCCGTAGCCAGTAAACCGGTCTCGGTGCAGAACTCGGCCTCTACCGTGTTGCCCCGGCGTTCAAAGGCCATCGGCTGTAAGCCCTCGTGCAACGTTAACATGGTCTTGTTCCACAGCGTGCGCGCCGCTTTTGTTTGTGCGGCAGTGAGTACTTGGTTCTTATCGTAGCCGAACCAGGTTGCCGCGACGTATTGAGGAGTACCCGCAACCAGCCACACGTCGTTGTTCTGCTGGGTGGTACCGGTCTTGGCAAAGACCTCCCACTGATTCCAGGAGCCCTTGAGCATGCTGGCGGTGGCGCCGTTTGAACCGTTCACAACGGTTTGTAAGAGACGGTTCATCACGTAAGCGGAATCCTCATCCAATACCTGCACGGGCGAATAGTTGTGTTGCAGGATCACGTTACCGTTTTGTTCGACCTTGGTGAAGGAATACGGTTCGTTGTAATACCCGCCGTTGCCGAAGATCTGATAAGCGGCTGCCATCTCACGCGGGTAGGCGCCTTTCGTCAGACCACCGAGTGCCATCGGCGCGTAGTCGATGTCGGTATTGCCGTTACTGTCGGAGGTGACGAGCGAGGTGAGGTTCAGCGGGCCGGTTAAGAAGTTAAACGAGCGCTGCGGGGTGAGTTGCTGCACGATCTGTGCCGCGACGGTGTTCATGGAGGATTGTACCGCAATGTCTACCGTGGTCAAGCCGCTGTCCTGCGGTGTGGATTGGTTATAGTTTTTCGGCCATTTGGTGCCGTCTTTCAAGGTGATATAACAATCCGGCACCGGAGAGGAATAATTGATAAGGTTTAACTGGACCGCGGGTGCGTACACCGCGAGCGGTTTCATGGAGGAGCCCGGTTGACGGATGGCATGGGTGGCACGGTTGAGGATGCGGTCGGCATCCTTTTCGCCTCTTCCGCCGACAACCGCTACGGTTTTGCCGGTATAATCCATGACGTAGATGGCCGCCTGCGGCTGTACGACGTCACTGAGTAACGCGGCGGGGAAGTTATCGTCGTTGGCAAAAACGGCTTCCGCCTTTGCCTGTAGCGTGGGATTTTCACACGAATAGATGGTAAGCCCGCCGTAAAACACCATGTTGCGCGCCTGTGCTTCGGTGTACCCGTAGGTATCTACGAGCGCATAGGTCACGTCGTCGATCAGCATATCGGTGTACCAGTCGTTGACCTCGGCGGTCTTTGCACTGCTCTTAAAGTACAGCTCCTCGCCGAGCGCCTGTTTATACTCGTCCGCGGTGATGAAATCCAGCTCGTACATTTTATACAAGACGGTGCGCTGACGGGCGCGCAGATTTTCGGGATAGCGATAGGGGTTATATTTGACCGGGTTGTTGGTCATGGCGGCGAGCGCCGCGCATTGCGCTACGGTGAGATCTTTGGCTTCGACACCGAAGAAATAGTTGGCGCCCGCACCGACTCCCGTGACGTTACTGGCAAGCGGCATCATGTTGAGATACGCCTGCAGGATCTCGTCCTTGGAATAATATTTTTCCATTTCCACCGCCGACAGAATCTCGGTGACCTTACGCTGAATGGAATGGTCGTTGTTACCGGTCATGACCTTGATGAGCTGCTGCGTTAAGGTGGATCCGCCGTATTCCGTAGAATTGAAATGCAACACTAAGTTGGCGAAGGCGGAAATGGTACGTTTCCAGTCCACGCCGAAGTGTGTGTGGAAGCGCTCGTCCTCGATCGCCACGACGGCGTTTTGCATATTCGCCGGCATTTCGCTTAAAGGTGTCCAGATGCGCTTGATGCCGCTGAGCCGCTGAAACTCCTCATACTTG
>JAFSGO010000141.1 GCA_017440765.1 Clostridia bacterium | reverse complement strand
CAGCGACGGATGCTCTTTTTCTAACGCGCGATAGACCATATCGGCGGTAGGGTGCGTGCGGTGCTGTATCAAATACTCATACACCGCGATCCGCTGCTGCGTGGGACAAAGACCGCTCTGCCGGAGTTCAGCGCTTAATTTTTCACGATTCATAACGCCCCTCCGTTTCTGTAATCGTTTCAAATTTGTAACGATTACAATCAAAGTATATCACAGCGTTTTGAAATGTCAACAGTTTTTTGAAAAAATTCGAAAAAATTTTTTAAGGGGGAAAATAAGGGTTGACAATAAAAATGAAGTATGGTAAAGTAAATCTCGTCGCAAACGACATGGGGGTATAGCTCAGCTGGGAGAGCGCTTGAATGGCATTCAAGAGGTCAGCGGTTCGATCCCGCTTATCTCCACCAAAAAAGCACAGACCACTTTTGTGGTCTGTGCTTTTTCTTTGAAATGATAAGCGGGATCGAAGCGGTCCGTAAAGAAAATGCGCCGGGTTGCGCGTTTTTAGGACCGAGGGATTGCACCGCCCGTATTTGCTGTACCGAAACTCATAGACGAGATCAAACCACCGCACTGTACAAAACGGCTTATCTCCACGGGACATCCGAAAGGGTGTCCCTTTTGCGTTGGTGTAAAGCTCTGTGCCGCAACAAGGTGAAATGAGCCGCTGTTAGCGCGGCGAAATTGAACCGCTGTTGCAAACGTCATTGTGCGAACTTACCGATAGCAGAAAGCCACAGACGAGCAGGTGATGGATGCCCGATGGCGGGCGACTGATAATCACCCCTACGGTGTTGCTACAAAGCGGGTGTTTTTGTTGCAAAATTCACGATTTATGTGATATAATCAATTCAACATCCTAAAAGGAGAGATGACGAATGGATCAGTGCGAGAATTGTGCATACTTTACGTATGACGATGTCGCCGAAGAATATATCTGCGATGCAGTTGGTGGATTTGACGAGGACGATGTGGCGCGCTTTTCTGCCAACCGCGCAAATTCTTGTCCGCTGTTTCGATTTTACGATGAATACAAATTGGTACAAAAGCAAAATTAGGGCTCTTGAGCAGAAAAAAAGACGGGCACCGCTTGGTGCCCGTCTTTATATATTGACTTATCCTAATAGGTGTTCCAATAAAATCTTAACGCCGATAAGGATTAAGACGATGCTGCCGCCGATCTCGGCACGCTTGCCCCAGCAACTACCCGTTTTGCAACCGAACTGTACGCCTGCCGAACAACACACAAATGTGATGACAGCAATAACGGCAGCACAAAGTAAAAATCCGTACCACGGTGCCAGTAATCCGGTGCGTGTCATCGCCATGGTGACGCCGACAGCCATCGCGTCGATACTGGTGGCAACTGCCATCAGGGTGAGCGTTTTCCAGTTGGTGGGATCTTCGGTGGGAACTTTACAAGCATCCTCGTGCAAGGCCTCCCACAGCATTTTGCCACCGATAAACAACAGCAAGCCGAAAGCGATCCAATGATCGATGGCGATGATTTGTTTTGCGAAAAGCCGGGCAACCAGATAACCGATAATCGGCATCATACCTTGAAAGAGACCGAACATACCGGCGATCTTTACCGTTTGTAAAGGAGACGCTTTTTTTAAAAACGTGCCGTTACTGAGCGACACGGCGAACGCGTCCATGGACAATCCTAACGAAATAGAAAGCAGCGTGATAATATCCAAAGCCGACAACTCCTTTGAAATACCAGTATATCTTGTGCGCAGGGGAAAGTCAATATTTTACGCGAAAACGATACTTTACAACCTTACGGTTTCGCGATATACTCAAATAAGGTTAGGAGAATTCGTATGGACGTTTATTTCTACACACTTGGTTGTAAAGTGAATCAATATGAAACGCAAGCGATGCGTCGGCAGTTGGAGGAGTTGGGGCTTGTGACGGCTGAGTTCACCCCCGGTCAACCGGACGTCGGGGACGCGGTGCTGATCATCAATTCCTGCACCGTGACGGGGGAGAGCGACCGCAAGCTACGGCAACTGTTGCGCCGATGCCGCCGTGAACACCCGCAGGCGGTGTTGGTGTTGACCGGTTGTATGCCGCAGGCGTTTCCCGAGATCGCGGAGAGCTTTCCCGAGCCGGATGTTATTCTCGGCAATGCCAAACGGAGTGAGCTGGCTGCTAAACTGCAACAGTTTTTAGTGCACCGCACACGGGTGGTGGATATTGCATCGCACGGTACCGAATTTGAGAAGCTGTCGATCCGCGAATTCCAAGGGCGCACCCGCGCGTTTTTAAAGATCGAGGACGGTTGTAATCGGTTTTGCTCGTACTGCATCATTCCGTATGCCAGAGGACGCGTGCGTTCCAAGCCGCTTGACGAATTGGAACAAGAGGTCCGCGAGTTGGCAGAGCAGGGATACGTTGAAGTGGTGCTGGTCGGTATCAATCTTACTGCCTACGGGCAGGATCTGGGACTGTCTATCTGTGACGCCGTAGAGCGCGTTTGTGCGGTGGAGGGGATCCGCCGCGTGCGCCTGGGCTCCATTGAACCGGATCATTTGACCGATGACGTGATTGATCGTTTGGCGGCGTGTGACAAGTTGTGTCCGCAGTTCCATCTGGCACTGCAAAGCGGATGTGATGCCACCCTTAAACGCATGAACCGCCACTATACAACGGCAGAATACCGCACGTTGTGTGACAAACTGCGGTCACGTTTCCCGAACGCGGCGTTGACGACGGATATTATGGTGGGATTCCCGGGTGAGACCGAGGCGGAATTTGAGGAGTCGCTGAACTTTGCAAAAGAGATCGCCTTTTCCCGCATTCATTGCTTTGCGTATTCCAAGCGAGCAGGCACACCGGCGGCGAAAGCGGCGGGGCAGGTGCCGAACATGGAAAAAGCCCGCCGCAACCGCCTGATGATTGCGATGGGCGAGGGGTGCGCGGATGCTTATGCGCAGGGACTCGTCGGCAAGACGGTTGAGGTGTTGCCGGAAACCGTACGCGAAGATGGGTGCTTAGAGGGATATACCGATACCTATGTGCCGGTTGTGGTCAGCGGCGGAAAAGAAGGCGTGCTGTGCCGCGTGTGTATTGATAAGCAACAACACGGCGTCTGTTACGGCACGGTCGTATAAAGTTAAAAACCGCGGGAACAGCAAACGTTCCCGCGGTAATTTTTTATTCTTTATTTAACGCTTCCTGCAAGGCCCTCGCCAACTGATCGGGGCAGGAAGTGGATTTGAACCCGCAGCGGATACCGGATAAGCGGCGGATCGCTTCTTTAGCTTCCATACCCTCCACCAACGCGCCGATACCTTTGGTGTTGCCGTTGCACCCGCCCTCGAACTGCACGTTGTGTACGCGACCGTCCGTTACGTCAAACGTGACCGAGCGTGAGCAGACGCCGTGCGTCTGATAACGGTGAGTCAAACAGATCAACCTTTCTTTGTTAGTTGTTGCTTGTAGCGCAACAGGGCATCCACACAGTCATCTGAAACGGTGGTGGAGCCGATCGCGCGCGCGGTGCGGGAATACATACCGTGGAAATCCGAGCCGCCGGTGGTAAGCAGCGTATGCTGTGCGGCGAACTCCAGAAGGGCTTGCTGTTGTTCGTCGGAGTGACTGGGATGCCACACTTCTACACCGTCCAGGCCGAGGGACACGAGCTCCTCAAGCAAGTCCTCGCTTTGGTAAACGTGCGGGTGAGCCAGCACGGCAATACCGCCCGCTTCGTGAATGGCGGTGAGAACGTCGCGCGTGTCGGGGTATTCAATCGGTACGACAGCGGAACCGTCCTTGCCGAATAACTTGTGATACAGCTCGCCGTATAACGAATCGGCATAGCCGGCATCCATTAACGCGTGCATAATGTGTTGTTTAAAAATATTGGTGCTGCCGGTGGCACATTTGACGACCAACTCCGGTGTGATGGGATAATACCGCATCACTTTGCGCACCATTTCCATGCCGGCGGCACGACGGCCTTCGCCGATACGGTGACACAGCCCTTCCAAACGGTCGGGGGAATCGCACAGATAACACAGCAGATGCGCTTTGCGACCGCGCTCGTGATCCATTGTGGACACTTCCACTCCGTGAAGCACCTGAACGCCCAATCGCTTGCCGAGAATGACGGCACGCGTTGCACCGGCAGTGGTATCGTGATCGGTTACCGAAACGGTGGAAAGTCCTTTCCGTTTTGCGATGCTGATCAGATCCTCAATGCCGAGTGATCCATCCGAAATTTTTGTGTGACAATGCAAGTCGCCAGCCAATGTTCTGCCCTCCAGTTTATGCCGAAAAACCCTCTTACATAGGGTTAGTATACAACTTTTTCCATTCGAACGCAAGGCGTTTTCCCGAATTCAAAAATTTTTCTTGCAAATTTGACAACATTTTGCTAAAATGAAAACGATTTGTGAGCAATATGATAATGATAAAAGTGAAAGGAAAGTGAATGCTATGGATACGGGCGACCCTCGACAGCGTAACAATAAAATGCCGACGTCGGCGGTTCATAGTGTTTGCAGACAGGGATAAGGTATCCCTGCATTTTTGCGTATGCTCGAAGCCTCCCGTCGGAAACGGACGGGAGGTTTTTTGATATGATTGAAAATTGGGAAAACGATCAAGAAAAGTTGGTGCAGTGGCTGGATGAACGGCAGTTTTCGGCGATACGCGCGTGGCTGAGCGAGCAAAACGCCGTAGACGTTGCCGAGTTGTTTGAAGAATTGCCGAGCACACAGCAGCCAACGCTGTATCGGTTATTGCCGAAAGCACTTGCGGCGGAGGCGTTCGCGTATATGGATCCGGATACGCAAGAGGTACTGATTCACGCGTTCACCGACCGCGAACTGGCGGCAATGCTGGACGAACTGTATTTAGACGATACGGCAGACCTGCTCGAAGAGATGCCGGCAAGTGTGGTCAAACGTTTGCTGAAAGTATCCTCACCGGAGGATCGGCGAGCACTGAATCAGAT
>JAFSGO010000140.1 GCA_017440765.1 Clostridia bacterium | reverse complement strand
TTTTGTTTTACAGATCGATTCTGCCGTACAGAGTGGCTTTGATTTCGGTTTCCGAAGTGGTACGCTCCGGGGGAGCGATGTCCTCCGCGGTGTTCATCGGATTGCTGCGCGGCACGAATTTCCGAACCGGACGGTCGATCGCCATCGGATCACGGCGTTCGCCGCGGACCGGACGCTCCTCGCGGTCTCGGTTTTCCGAATGACCTTTGCGGGAACGGGTCTTGACGGGGTTATCCTCCGACGGAGCGATCACCACGTGGCGCTGCGGCTCACTGCCGACACTGTACGACGTGGCGCCGTCCACTTTCTGGACAGCGGTGTGAATAATGCGGCGCTCGTACGGATTCATCGGCTCAAGCGATGTCTTGCGGCCGCTTTTTGCCGCCTGGATTGCGGCTTTGCGGGCAAGGCCCGACAGCGTCTTTTCGCGTTTCTCGCGGTAGTTGCCGACGTTCACGGTCACGCGGTAAAACGCGCTCTCCACGCGGTTGGCAACTAAACTCGTCAAATACTGCAGCGCATCCAGCGTTTCGCCGCGACGGCCGATGATAAAGCCGAGATCTTCACCCTCTAAGGTCAGGGCGCAGGTTCCGTCTTCCTCTTTCGCGGTGATCTCGACGTCTTCAACACCCATTTTGGAAAGAATGTCTTTCAAAAACGCGACGGCCGCTTTGGACGGATCGGTTTCTTTAACGGTCACTTTGACCTGTGCTTTGGTGCCGCCAAACAAGCCAAATGCTTTTTTCTGCGGCTCTTGCAGGACCTCTACCGTGAGATCCTCAGTCGGAACGCCAAGTTCCTCGGCGGCAAGTCGTACGGCTTCTTCTACCGTTTCCGCCTCTTTGAGCAGTTCTTTTTGCACGGTGCTTTTTCCTCTCTACATCTATTCCGAACGATTACTCGTCTTTCGGTTCCGATTGCTCCGCCGATTTTTCTTCGGCTTCTGGCTCCTCTGCCTTAGCGGGAGTCGCTTTTTTCTTTTTGGAAGGATTTTTTTGCTCCTCTTTTTGTTGCAGTGCCAACTCACGCTGCTCTTTGGCGCGCGCCTCGGCAAGACGCTTTTTATCCTCTTGCTTCTGGCGGCGGCGCTCCTCATACTCGATCTCCGCCTGCGCACGGATCTTGGCAGGGTTGTAGATCTGATTGAGCACGTAAGTCTGCAACAACGCGATCAAGTTGGAGCAGATCCAGTAAATACCGACACCGCCGGGGACGGTGAAGGTGATAAACAACGAGAAAGCGGGCATCCACACGAGCATCATCACGTTGGAGCAGCCCTGTGCCTGCTGATTTTCCGCCGCAGTTGCCATCTTGGTATAATGCATGGACAGCAAACTGGAGAAAAACGCGGTGAGTCCCGAAATCAGCGGGATCAACCATAAAATGCTGATGTTTGCAAAGCCGCTCCACGGATTTTCAAGCAAATTTTTGCCGAAGAACATAAAATCCTTTTTGATTTCTTTCATTTCGGCAATATACGCTTCCGTTTGCTTCTCATCGTAACCGGCTTTCATAATAGACGCTTTTACATCCGTCTCGTACTTATCCAGGTTGTTGAGCATGCGCATTTCTTTGTAATAACCCTTGAACTCCGCTTCGGCAAGCTTGCCGTCACCCTCGCTCGTACTGGTCATCGCCGTGACCGATGCCGTAATCACCTGATCCGGCACACCGGCGATGTGTTTGAGCGGCGCATAGATAACCGAAATAATGCCGAACAGAACAAGCATCTGCACCAGCATCGGCATACAGCCGCCGGTCATGCTGACACCGTGCTTTTCGTACAGCGCCATCTGCTTTTCCTGCAGCTTTTTCGGGTCTTTTTCGTACTTTTTCTTCAAACGCTCCAAGCGGGGTGCCAGGCGCGCGCGATCTGCCGTGCTTTTTTGCGTCTTGAGCGACAACGGAAACAAAACGATACGCACGAGCAGCGTAAACAGAAAGATTGCGAGCATATATTCCGGGATCAAGTTATAGATAACTCTCATCAACCAGCCAAGCGGGATCGCTAAAATATCAAAAATAGCTGTCACGGTTTTGCTCTCCTTTATTGTTTTTTGAAAACTGTAAACGTTTCAGGGACCGGATCGTATCCGTGGCCGCCACCCGGTCGACAGCGAACAATTCGCCGTGCGGCAAGATAAACCCCTTTTACGGCGCCGAAGCGCTCGATTGCCTCAATGGCATACGCGGAACAGGTCGGCTGAAACCGACAAACCGACGGAAAAAGCGGAGAGAGAAATTTTTGATATCCCCGAATCAGGACTTTCAAAACCCATTTCATGCGATC
Source organism: Clostridia bacterium (assembly GCA_017440765.1). GTDB lineage: Bacteria > Bacillota > Clostridia > Oscillospirales > Acutalibacteraceae > RGIG3009. Next base: position 7,883 of record JAFSGO010000140.1, on the reverse strand, counting down.
ACTCCCGCTTTTTTCAGCAGCTCCCTCATTGCCTTCTCGACCTTCGGCTCACTGCTTTCTACGGTTGCCGCGCGCGCAACAAACACCATATCAAATCCGCCGGAGATCTCCGGCGCGATCTGACGGTATGCCTCCCGAATCAAACGGCGACAACGGTTGCGCTTTACCGCCTTACCCAATTTTTTTCCGGTGGTGATGCCAAACCGCGGAATTCCGAACCGATTCTTTCGGATGTAAGCGATCAAAAGAGGATGTACAAACGATTTTCCCCGATAATACGCGCCCCGAAATTCGGTGTTTTGTTTCAACACGCACAGTTTTGACATACACTATCACCCCCGTACCATATAAAAAAAAGCCACACAAAGTGGCTCTTTTTAATAGGTAAGACGATTTCTTCCCTTAGCTCTGCGGCGAGCCAGAACCTTACGGCCGTTGGCAGTTGCCATTCTCTTACGGAAGCCGTGTTCCATTTTACGATGTCTTTTCTTAGGCTGATATGTCCGAAGCATGGTATTTCCCCCTTTCGCCTTGCGAGAGTTTATTATATAACAGATATTTGATAAAAGTCAACAGTTTTTCCCGCTTTTTTCCGTACAAGCCGGTTTTTACGAATTTTGACAATCTTTTTTATGTCTTGTTTTTGCCGTTTAAACCCGCTTTTTTGCCGATTATTTTTTATAAAGCCGTTTGAGGACTCGGCAGTATATAAAAAGTTAAAAAATATTTGTTTAAAGCATTGTAAAGCTTAAAAAAATGTGATACAATTAGGTGTGTATTTATACCTTTATATATATTATATATAATTAGTTAACGTTTTCCGCCTCGATCAGTGGTAAAAGGAGTTTTGAAAAAATGGAATCCATTAAAGAAGCTTGGTCAGAAATACTGGCTTATTTGAAAAACCAATCGGATATCAGCCAGGTTGCCTATAACACCTGGATCAGTTGTATTGAACCATGCACCATTGAAGAAAATGCGGTCGTGGTGTTGGTGCGTACCAATTTTCAGCGCGGCATCATCGAAGGACAATATGCAGAAAGAATCAAAACCGCCGTGCGCGAGGTATTGGGAATTCCGTTTGACTTAAAAATTTTATCGGAAGAGGATCAAAAAGAAAAAGCTGATGTAAAACCGGATTCCGATTTTCCGCAAGCGGAAAATTTTGTCGATCAAAACCCTGTTACGTCGGATTATTCGTTTGATAATTTCGTGGTCGGCCCTTCTAATAAACTTGCCCACGCTGCCTCGCAGGCGGTTGCCAATAAACCGGCCCGTGATTTTAATCCCTTGTTCATTTACAGCGATTCCGGTCTTGGTAAAACTCACTTAATGTTTGCTATCTGTAATGAAATTCGCCGCCGTGATCCGTCACAAAAGGTGTTGTTCACCAAAGCGGAATTCATGACAACCGAATTGATTGAAGCGATCCGCAACGGTTCCACCGCGGAATTTCGTGCCAAATACCGCCACGTCGATATGTTGTTGATTGACGACATTCAGTTCATTTCCGGAAAACAGAGTACACAGGAAGAATTTTTCCATACGTTCGATGAATTGCATCAGGCGGGAAAACAGATCGTGCTCACCTCCGACCGTCCCCCGCGTGAAATTGCTACTTTGGAGGAGCGCTTACGTACTCGTTTTGAAATGGGTCTTATGGCGGATATTCAGCCGCCGGATTTTGAAACGCGTATCGCTATCATCAAAGGCAAGGCCCAGCTGTTAAATATGAACATCAGCGATGATATCGTTAATTATCTGGCAACGCACTTGAAGAAAAACGTTCGTCAGCTGGAGGGCGCTGTTCGCCGTATTCACGCACAATGTATGTTAGAGGGCGAATCCCCAACACTCATGACGGCACAGGCGGCGATCCGCGATATTAAAAATGATAATCAACCGGTTCCCATCACGGTCGAACGAGTTATTACGGAAGTAGCGCGTACCATGTCGGTGATGGCAGACGACATCCGCTCAAATAAGCGTTCCGCAAATATTTCCGCAGCTCGCCAGGTCGCAATTTACGTTTTGAGAAACGTGACCAGTCTGTCTACGGAAGACATCGGTGAAGAATTTGGCGGACGCGATCATTCCACCGTAGTATACGCCTTACAAAAGGTTGAAAAACGCATGGAAACCGATACCACCTTTAACGGTATGATAAAAGATATTATCAAAAACATTTCGGAAAATTAAGTGGAATGTCAGTGAAACACCGTGAAAAGTTTTTCACATTTTTTAAACATTCCACCAACACGTTTCAACACCTTTGTGAATTAAAAAATCTTTTCACATTTCTCCCCGCAGCGTTCCCCTCTCTTTACACAACCCACAATCCAAAAAAATACGGATAATACTCACTTTTTCAAACCTTTCAACAATTCCACACACACTACTAAATACTACTAAAAAAGAAAGATATATTTTTATAAAAGAAAGGAAGATCCTTATGCGAATTACTTGTGCAAGACAGGCCTTGGTCGATGCTGTGAATAACGTGCAAAGAGGTGTCGCCTCCAAATCCGCGTTACCGGCATTGGAAGGCATTTTGCTAAAAGCATCCGCATCCTCTTTATTCTTAGCGGGATACGATATGGAACTGGGGATTACCACCACAATTGAAGCCGACGTTGAAGAAGCCGGTGAATTGGTACTGACCGCAAAACTGTTTTCTGAGATCATTCGTAAATTGCCGGAAGAAGAAATTTCGATTACTTCCAATGATCGTAATAATACCGTTATTCGCAGCGGTAATTCGGAATTTACGATCATGGGCTTTTCTTCTGCCGATTATCCGGAACTTCCCACTATCAATGACGGCGCCGCGCTTACCATGCAACAGAACGTGCTGAAAAGCATGATTCGTCAAACGCTGTTTGCCGTTGCACAGACCGATACCCGCCCAATCCATACCGGCGTGCAATTTGAAATTGCGGACAATTCGTTGCGATTAGTAGCAGTAGACGGCTCTCGTCTGGCAATGCGCTGTGAAGAGATCAAAAGCAGCGAAACCTTGCAGTTTGTGGTACCCGGCAAGACGTTAAGCGAAGTTCTCAAGCTTCTCAGTGATGAGGAAGAACCGTTGTACGTAACGGTGGGTTCCCGCCACATTATTATGGAAATCGGTGGTTATTCGGTGTTTTCTCGTTTGTTGGAAGGTGATTTTTTACCGTATCGCAAAGCCATTCCGGTGCAGACCACCACAAAGATCCGCGTCAAGACCCGTGAAATGATCGACGCCGTTGACCGCGCCTCGCTGGTGATCAGCGACCGTATTAAATCTCCGTTGATCTGCCGCTTTAAGGACGATCAGATTTATCTTTCTTGTATTACGGCACTCGGTAGTGTAAACGAAATTTTGTCAGTCGGCATGGAAGGACGTCCGGAAGAAATGGGCTTTAACTGCCGTTTCTTGTTGGATGCTTTGCGTAATACCGAAAGCGATGAAATTTTGATCGAGCTCAACGGTGCACAAGCCCCGATGAAAATTGTTCCGACCTCCGGTGAAAACTTCTTATTCTTAGTATTACCGGTCAAATTAAAACGCGTATGATAACGAAAATTCAAACTGAATTTATCCGATTGGATGCTTTATTAAAACTTGCCGGTGTTGCCGATACGGGCGGGCAGGCAAAATGGATGATCCAAGACGGCACGGTATTGCTTAACGGAGAAGTATGCATCCAACGGGGAAAAAAGATCCGTTCGGGTAATACCGTAACGGTCGGTGATCAGACAATAACGGTTGAGTGAGGCACTAACGTTATGAAGGTTTCCCGCTTATCCTTTGAGGGTTTTCGTAATCTAAAACCCGGCTGTTTTGAACCGCATCCCGGAGTCAACGTCATTGTGGGGGAAAATGCCCAAGGTAAAACCAATCTTTTGGAGGCCGTTTGGTTGTTTACCGGCACCAAAAGTTTTCGCTCTGCCAAGGATAGTGAATTGATTGCTTTTGACTGTGAACAAAGCCGTCTCCAAATGAATTTTGAAGCCGGCGGCCGCGATCAGCAAGCAGAGATTTCTATTCAAAGCCGCCGCGTGGCAACACTGAACGGAATCAAGCAGTCCTCTGCGGCAAAATTAGCGGGTGTTTTTTGCGGTATTGTGTTCTCACCGGTGCATTTATCGCTGATAAAAGGCGGTCCTGCCGAACGACGCCGTCTTATCGACGCCGCCTATTGTCAGTTGCGGCCGACCTACGTGAAAACGTTATCGGAATATGCGCGAATTCTTGCCCAGCGCAATGCGCTGTGTAAAGCGCAAGATATCGGAGAAGCCGCCGCTGAGATGATGGATCTTTGGGATCGTCAGTTAGCGCAAGCCGGGTGTCGTATTTTACACGCCAGACAGCGTTACGTTCAGCGTATGGCAACAACTGCGCGCAACATTTATCAAGGATTGTCCTCCGGTAAAGAAGCGTTTGATTTGCGATATGCTTCCACCGTCAACATTTTGCCGGAAGAAACGCCGGCAGAAATGGCAAAAAAACTGTATGAGGAACTGCGCTTGCATCGTCGTGCGGATTTTGCCGCAGGTTTTACCACCGTCGGCCCGCATCGGGACGATATGGAGGTTTACATAAACGGTATTTCCGCCCGCAGCTTCGGTTCGCAAGGGCAACAACGCAGCGCAGTACTTGCCATCAAACTTGCCGAAGCGGCGCTGCTTGAAGAAGTAACGGGTGAAAAACCGATCGCGTTACTCGATGACGTAATGAGCGAGTTGGATCACTCCCGTCAGGAATATATTTTGAATCACATCAAGGACTGGCAAGTGTTTATCACCTGCTGCGATCCGGAACCGCTGAAAGCGCTGAAGAACGGTCAAAAAATCTACGTAAAAAGCGGCGAACTTTCCACAAAGTAGCAAGCGTTTGTGAAAAGTTTAAGGAGTGTCACTATGTATTTACATATAGGACAGGAAACGGTCGTGCCGATGCGGGAAATTGTTGGGATTTTCGATATGGAAAACACCACGATTTCCAAAAACACACGCGGTTTTCTAAATGAAGCCCAGCGGAGCGGGCGGGTGATCACCGTTGGTGACGACCTTCCCAAAAGTTTCGTGGTTTGTCAAAAAGGGGACGAGCCGCCTACCGTCTATATTTCGCAGATATCCTGCGCAACTTTGTTAAAACGAGCCGAATCTTTCCGGTCAATTTGAGTGAATGAGAGGTACCGAAATGGATCAGAATTTAGAAAACGAAATGACCCGCGCCGGCAGCGAGGCCTATGACGAAAGCCAAATACAGGTTTTAGAAGGTCTGGAGGCCGTTCGTAAGCGCCCCGGTATGTATATCGGATCAACCGGACCGCGCGGATTACACCATCTGGTATACGAGATCGTGGACAACTCCATCGACGAGGCGTTAGCCGGTTTTTGTACCCACATTGAGGTGGATATTTTACCGGGTAACGTTATCTCAGTGCGCGATAACGGCCGCGGCATCCCCGTTGGTATCAACGAAAAACTCGGTATACCGACCGTTACGGTCGTATTGACCGTGCTGCACGCGGGCGGTAAATTCGGCGGAAGCGGCTATAAAGTGTCGGGCGGTCTGCACGGTGTCGGTTCGTCTGTCGTTAACGCGTTGTCCGAGTGGCTGGAGGTTGAGATCTCCCGTGAAGGCAAGGTGTTTGCTCAGCGGTTTGAACGCGGTGTGGCAACTTCCGATTTAACGGTGATCGGCACGTCCGATTGTGACGGTACGCTGATTCGCTTTAAGGCAGATGCTGAAATTTTCAGCGAAACCACCGAATACGAGTTTGAAGTACTGCAAAAGCGCTTACGTGAGCAAGCATTCCTCAATGCAGGTCTTAAGATTACGCTCACCGACATGCGTGACGAAGAAAACGTCGTGTCGCAGGAATATTGTTACGAAGGCGGTATTTCCTCCTTCGTAGAATTTATGAACAAAACGCGCGGCTATCAAGCGCTGCACGAAAACGTTGTGCATATGTCGCTTACCGACGGAGACTCGATTGCCGAAGTCGCGTTCCAGTATAACGATAGCTACAACGAAAACATCATTTCGTTTGCGAACAATATCCACACGGTGGATGGCGGTACGCACGAAAACTCTTTCAAAAACGGCATCACGCGTATTCTTAACGACTACGCTCGCCGCCACAATATGCTCAAGGAAGCGGATTCCAACCTGAAAGGTGACGACGTCCGTGAGGGCTTGACAGCGGTTATCAGCGTTAAGCTGAAAGACGCACAGTTTGAGGGTCAGACCAAAGCGAAACTCGGCAACACCGCCATGGGTACGCTGGTCACCCAGTTGCTCAACGAAAAACTCGCACCGTATCTGGAGGAAAATCCGTCGGTTGCCAAAGGCATTCTGGAAAAATCCATCAATGCCGCACGGGTACGTGAAGCGGCACAAAGAGCCAGAGAACTCGCCCGTAAAAAGAGCGGACTTGCCTCCACTCGTATGCCGGACAAGCTGGCGGATTGTATCTGGAGTGACGCCGAGCGTACCGAACTGTACATCGTTGAGGGTGAATCCGCAGGCGGTTCCGCGATCCAAGGCCGTGATCGCAACTTCCAGGCGATTCTGTCGATGTGGGGCAAAATGCTCAACGTCGAAAAAGCGCGACTTGACAAGGTTTACGGCAACGAAAAACTGATTCCGGTGATCGTAGCGCTTGGCTGCGGTATCGGTGACGATTTTGATCTGTCTAAGTTGCGTTACGGAAAAGTCATCATCATGGCGGATGCCGACGTTGACGGTGCACATATCCGCACCCTGCTGCTGACGTTCTTCTTCCGTTACATGCGTCCGCTCATTGAAGAGGGCCACGTCTATATTGCACAGCCGCCGCTGTTTAAGGTGTCCAAGGGTAAGCAAGTGCGGTATGCCTTCTCCGATGAGGAACGCGACCGCTACATTGAAGAGCTTGGCGGTAATACCGACATTCAGCGCTACAAAGGTCTTGGTGAAATGGATCCCGAACAGCTATGGGAAACCACGATGGATCCGGCATTCCGCACCATGCTGAAGGTGGAATTATCCGATGCGATCGCGGCAGACGAAACCTTCACCATCCTGATGGGTGATAAAGTCGAACCACGCCGTGATTTCATTGAAAAGAACGCAAAATACGTATCCAATCTCGATATCTAAGGATGTTATCCATGAACGATTCTTTCACCGAAGTGGAATATTCCGTCGACTTAAGCCGTGCGGAATATGTTCGCTCACAGGAGATCCTCGCCGGTCGTGCGGGGAAGATGGCGCGCGGAATGCGCGTAATGTCGCTGTTCATGCTGGCGGCATGCGTTGTCATGGGAATAACGGAGTTTCAGTATTCTAACGGCATTGACTGGTCGCTTGTATCGTTGCTGGTGCTCTTGATCGGATCGGAGCTGTGGATGATGCTGACCATGCCCGCACAGCTGAGACGGCGCAGTGAGGTGGCGTACGATTCCACCGTTTACGGCGGATATGTGTTTTCCGGTACCGTCACGGTTGAAAGTGACGCGATCCGCAAGCGTACCGCAACGGCAACAACGGTGATTCCGTATGAACAATGCCGCGTGTATGCGGAAACTGCCGATATGATGATCTTTTGCGGCATGGATGGAAAATCCATCGTGATCCCCGCGCGATTTTTAAACGAGCGCACCGCCGAAGCCACACGGCAAGCGGCGATGAAAAACGTTCCCCTCCCGCGGCAGATGTTGTTAAATAAACTCGTACCCGGCATCGCAGAAGACGAAACGATTTCTCTGCCCGATCAGACAACAGATGACGAGGTTTTGCTGACGGTAGAGGTGGAATACACCGATAATGAGATCGTCGGCATCGCGGCAGAGACCGCGATGGAACAGTTTATGACGTCGCTTCCGAGCAAGTGTATTCTCATGACGATGCT
>JAFSGO010000139.1 GCA_017440765.1 Clostridia bacterium | reverse complement strand
CTGAAATAAGATTGATAAAACAAACCGCCGCAGTTTTTCTGCGGCGGTTTGTGTGATTTTATACGTGTGCTTTAATCGCGTCAAACGTTTCGTTGCTGATCACGTGTTCGATCTTACAGGCATCTTCCGAGGCAATCCGAGGATCGACACCTAAGTTTACAAAAAAATCGGTCAGCACCCGATGGCGCTCATAGGTGCGCTCGGCGACGGTAACACCGATTTCCGTCAGCTTTAAATAGCCGTTTTCATCCACCGTCAAAAACCCACCGTTTTTAAGAAGCCCGACGGCACGGCTGACACTCGGCTTGGAATATCCCATTTCCTCCGCCACGTCAACGCTGCGGACGGCGGCTTTTTGCTTGGATAGCAGGTAAATGGTTTCCAGATACATCTCACCGGATTCTTGTAGCTGCACAAAGCCACCCCCCTTTTTAACACTCTTATTTACAGTATACCACGTTTTTTTTGCTTTGCAAGTGCAAAAGGAAACTATTGCCGTGGTACGATAAAACATGTATAATGAAGTTATCTTAAGGAGGAAAGAGCATGAAAGTGTTATTGATAAACGGCAGCCCGAGAGCAAACGGCAATACCGCCGTGGCTTTGGCAGAAATGCAAGCCGTGTTTGCGAAAAATGGCATTGAGACTGAAACCGTGCAGGTGGGTCATTTGGCCATCCGCGGTTGCGTGGCGTGCTTTCAATGTGTAAAGACCGGCAAATGCGCGATCGATGATATTGTAAATGAATTAGCGACGAAATTGGAACAGTGTGACGGGCTGGTATTGGGCAGTCCGGTGTACTATGCCGCCGCCAACAGCACGTTAACGGCTTTATTGGATCGTCTGTTTTACAGTTCCGGATTCGATAAGACGATGAAGGTCGGTGCCTCGGTTGCCGTGGCACGGCGCGGCGGGTGTTCTACGGCGTTTGATCAGCTGAATAAGTATTTCACCATCTCCGGCATGCCGATCGCCTCCAGCCAGTATTGGAACAGCGTACACGGCAGAGCACCGGGTCAGGCGGCGGAAGATGCCGAGGGCTTACAAACGATGCGCGTGCTTGCCGAAAACATGACCTTTTTGATGAAAAGCATCGCGCTCGGCAAGGAAGCGTTTGGTTTGCCCGAAAAAGAAAAACGGGTATGGACAAATTTTATCGGGTAAGGTGACGATCTATGCGCATTGAGCAGTTTCACGGCGTCCCAAAGGAAGCATTGACCGTTCGCATCACCATTTTTGTAGAGGAACAAGGATTTGTGGACGAGATCGACGAGATCGATAATACCGCTACCCACTTTGTCTTGTTTTCTGAGGATGAACAGCCGATCGCGACCTGCCGTGTGTTTTCGGCAGATGGTGGTGACGACTACATATTAGGCAGGTTATGTGTGCTCAAAGAGTATCGCGGTAACGGCTACGGCAGCTTGTTAATTGAACGGGCCGAACAGCACGTACTGGCGGTCGGCGGCAGTAGCTTGCGCTTACATTCGCAATACCACGCGGCGTCATTTTACGAAAAGCTTGGTTATATCGTGTGCGGCGGGGTGGAAAACGAGCAAGGGAAACCGCATATTTGGATGAAAAAGCACGTTAAAGGAGCAGTGTGATATGAGTTTTTTGGAAATTGCGAAAGCGCGGCAATCCTGCCGAAATTTTGATGTGACGCGTGCGGTAGAACCCGAGAAATTAGACTGCATATTAGAGGCCGCTCGCTTGTCACCGTCTGCCAGCAATGGGCAACCGTACCATCTAACCGTATGCACGGGAACGCTTGCACAGCGGGTCGCCCAAGCCACGCAAGAGGGTGGAGCAAACAAATTCTCATCGGATGCACCGGTGCAGATCGTTATTTCCGAAAGACCGAATATTAAAGACACCATCGATGGTGCCAAAGTTACCGGCACCGACTATCGCGCCATTGATATTGGCATTATGGTGGCGTATCTCACCGCCGAAGCGACCACGCAAGGGTTGTCCACTTGCGTTTTAGGTTGGCTGGACGGTGATACGCTTCGCGATCTGTGCCAACTTGACGGAGCAGCACGGCTGGTGGTATCACTCGGATATGCAAAAGCCAATGATAAGCTCCGCACAAAAAAGCGCAAAAGCACTAACGAACTGATTACTGTACTGGAATAAGCAAAAGCGGCGGGATCGACTGATTCCGCCGCTTTTTCAATGATGGTGATGGTGGTGATGATGCTCGATCTGTTGAACAGTGCAACACCGCTCTTCACACGGTTCATCAGTGCTCTCCAATTCCAGCGTCGCGTGCCCGATGCCATGTTCACGAAGTTCTTCCCGCACACGTTCTTTGACCGCGTGCGGATCACCGTTTGCCACGATGTGCATGGTGGCATAGTGGCGGTCGCCGTCTAAGCTCCATAGATGCACGTGGTGCACGTCCACCACGCCGTTTATCTCACGCAGATGCTCGCACAGCGCCGAGACCGCTATACCGGACGGTGCTTTTTCCAGAAGCAGATCCACCGTTTGGCGCAGATTACGAGCGGCGTGAACCAAAATGAAAACGGCGACTCCCAGCGACATTAACGAGTCTAAGAAAAGTAGGTCGGTATATCGTATTACGATCGCACCGATCAATACTACAATCCAACCGAGGACGTCTTCCAGCATGTGAAGATTGACCGCTCTTTGGTTGAGCGTTTCCTTTGCGTGTGTCACGATTGCCGCTGCTGCATTGACGATCACGCCGATCACCGCGAATAGAATCATACCGGAATAATCAATTTCGGTGGGGGAGAGCAGTCGGCGAACAGCTTGCACGATCACGAAAAGGGAACTGATTAATAGTACCAGCGTGGTGATCGCGCTTCCCATCACCGAATAGCGGGCATATCCGTAGGTATAGGTTTCATTCGGCCCGCCGCGACTTTTGTGTTCCAAGAAAAAGGAAACTCCGATACTGGTGGCATCACCGAGATCGTGTACAGCGTCCGACAAAATAGCAACGCTGCCCGTCAGAACACCGCCCACGAGCTCAAATACAGCGAATAAGGCGTTTAGCAGAAAAGCGATCAAGATGTTTCGTTCGGTTTTCATGGTGACCTCCGTGTTGACAGAAATAAATAGATATGATACAGTGTATACGATATAGAACACTTTGTTCAATAGTATTCTATCGTGTAGGCATCCCCCCTGCAAGAGATAGTTGGTGCCACTTGTTCGTTACGGAACAAAATCCACAAACTGTTCGGAGGAAAAGACATGGACAGACGGCAACGGAAGACCCGCGATGCCATTTTCAAGGCGTTCATAAAGCTATTGTCCCATAAAAATTACCATCAGATCTCTGTGCAGGAGATTATCGATGTTGCTGACGTCGGTCGGGCAACCTTTTATGCACATTTTGAAACTAAGGATTACCTGCTAAAGGAACTGTGTGAAGAACTGTTCGATCATATCATCGGCACCGCGAGGGGCGGGGAGTACCATTGTACGTTCGGCAGTGCGGAGGATTCGGTGTTTTTGCATCTGCTTCGCCATTTGCAAGAAAACGATCACAATATACTTGGGTTGCTTTCCTCCGAAAATAACGAGATTTTTATTCGCTATTTCAAAAGCAATTTGAAAAAGCTCGTTATGTCCCAATATGCCGAAAACGGAAAACTTAAAGACGCCGCCTTGCCGGAGGAATATCTCATCAATCATATTTCTTCCTCGTTTGTGGAAACGGTCAGCTGGTGGCTTTCTCATAAGAGACGGGAAACGCCGGAAGCCGTCACAACGTATTTTTTGGCGACGATCGAGCCGATTTTACAAGAGAGGGGATGAAAAGCATGGTCTATACCGTTACGTGTAATCCCGCTTTGGATTATTTCATGCAGGTGCCGCAGTTGCAAACGGAGGACATCAACCGCTCTGAGCGGGAAACCTTAACGTATGGCGGCAAAGGCATCAACGTATCCGCCGTGTTGGCACGATGGTCCGTGCCCACACGCGCGCTTGGCTTCACAGCAGGATTCATGGGTGAAAAACTGAAAAGTTTACTTTCTGCTGAGGGTATCGAATGCGATTTTGTGGATCTGCCGACGGGGGAGACACGTATTAATGTCAAGATCCGCGCGCAGCAAGAATTGGATATCAACGCGACCGGCCCTGCGGTAACCGCTCATGACGTAGAACGGTTACTCCAAAAACTGGATTCATTGTGTGCTGACGATGTGCTGGTGTTGGCAGGGTCGATCCCGAGTAGCTTACCGCAGAATTTGTATTGTCAGATGTTAGAACGAATCCATGACCGCGGTGTGCAGGTTGTGATAGATGCCGAAGGGGACTTGCTTCGCAATACGCTCGCATATCATCCCTTCCTTATTAAGCCCAATCACCACGAACTTGGTGCCCTGTTTGGAAAAAACTTGCACTCTGCAGACGAACTTGCCGATTGCGCCAAGCAGTTGCAGGCGGAGGGCGCGCGGAACGTGTTGGTATCCCGTGCCGAGAACGGCGCGTTGCTCGTGGACGAAACGGGTGTCTGCCACACCATTGGTACGGTAAAGGGGACGTTGCGCAACTCCGTCGGCTGTGGTGACAGTATGGTGGCGGGTTTTCTTGCCGGTTGGTTAACGAAAAAGGACTATTCTCATGCCTTGCAGCTCGGTGCCGCTTGCGGAAACGCCACCGCGTTTTCGGATTTGCTTGCTACTCGGGCGGAGATCGACGCCGTGTTATCGCGCCTGAAAGGAGAGTAACCGTGAAACTGTTTATCAGCGCACTTGTGAAATTTATTGTCGGGTTGCTGCTTGTCGGGGCGTTATTGTTTTTACCGGCGGGCGGATTTGGCTATCCTAATGCGTGGCTGTTTATCGGATTGTTATTTATACCAATGCTCTTCTTGGGCGCCGTTCTGCTTATAAAAGCACCCGCACTTTTGAAAAAGCGCCTGGATGCGAAAGAAGACGAAAACACGCAAAAAGGTGTCGTGGCAGTATCGGGGTTGTTGTTTATCGCCGGATTCATCGTAGCAGGGCTGGATTTTCGTTTTGGTTGGTCATCCGTGCCGACACCCATTGTCATTGCGGCATCGATCGTGTTGCTCATCGCGTATGCACTGTACGTGGAGGTTATGCGTGAAAATGCGTATCTATCCCGCACGATCAAGGTGCAGGAACACCAAACCGTGGTGGATACGGGTCTTTACGGGATCGTGCGCCACCCGATGTATGCGGCAACGGTATGCTTGTTTTTAGCTATTCCGTTGGTGCTCGGATCGTTTTGGTCACTGCTTTGCTTTTTGCCGTATATTCCCGTTATTGCCGTGAGAATTTTGGGCGAAGAAAAGATTCTCACACAAGATCTTGACGGATATGCCGCGTATACGAAAAAGGTAAAATACCGCTTGATCCCGTTTATATGGTGATAAAAAACAACCGCTGAAGTTTCACACTTCAGCGGCCTTTCTTATTGTATTCCGTATACCCCTGTCAGCGGATCTTGAAACAGCGGGATCTTTGGCGGGGAAAAGGTGAATATCACGAACAATACGCCGATTAGGCAAAGGATAAGGAATGCAAGAGCGGGATATTGGCACGGTATACCTTCT
>JAFSGO010000138.1 GCA_017440765.1 Clostridia bacterium | reverse complement strand
TATCCGTTTCCGTTCGTGACGCGTATCTGTTGTGGCGGTTTTGTCTTTTTCGGCGTCATCCTCTTTGCAAGGCGTTAGCCTTGCGGCATCGTCTTCCTTGAAAAAGCCGTAAACCGCCTACACCATCTACGCATCCCGTACGAAAACGAATATACAAGGCGCCAACACAAAAAAAGAGCACTTAACCGAAAGGTTAGGTGCTTTTTTTCTTTTGCTTGTGGAAAGCTCAATCTTGACTTTTTTCTGCAAACGTGATAATATAACAAAAGATATATAACAAAAGCTATACAACAGAGGTGCGATATGCCGCCGAAAGTGAAAGTGACAAAAGCGGAGATTGTGAAAGCGGCGCTGGCCGTGGTGCGTGAGCACGGGGCGGGCGTTTTAAACGCGCGCACGGTTGCGGCTGTGCTTAATTGCTCGACACAGCCGATCTTTTCAAATTTTTCAACAATGGATGAACTGCGGTTGGCGGTTGTAGAACAAGCGGACATCTTATGCCAAGAGTATATGCAACGTGAGGAAGAAAGCGGAGTATTCCCTGCTTACAAGGCGAACGGAATGGCGTATATCCGTTTTGCCAAAGAGGAAAAAGAGCTTTTTAAGTTGTTGTATATGCGCGATCGTTCGCGCGAAAGTATCTCCTCTGACTCGGAACATCTTGCCAAAATGGAAGACCTTGTTTACGACAACACGGGACTTAGCGGCTTGGAGGCCAAGCTGTTCCATTTGGAAATCTGGGCATACGTACATGGTATTGCGGCAATGTTTGCAACTGGTTTTTTGAATCTTGATTGGGATCTTGTGAGCAAAATGATTACCGATATGTATCAAGGACTTCGAAAGCAGTACGGAAAGGAGTAAAGTGGGATGGATGCTATCCGAATGGAACGGTTAACCAAACACTATAAAGACGTGGTGGCGGTAGATAATCTGTCGCTTTGTGTTCGCAAAGGTGAACTCTTGTCCTTGCTGGGAGTCAATGGTGCAGGAAAAACCACGACCATTAAAATGCTTTCCTGCTTGACTCGGCCGACAGCTGGGGATGCGTTTGTAAACGGGAAAAGTATCGTGACCGATACAGCAGCAGTCAAGTCCTGTATTGCTGTATCTCCGCAGGATACTGCGATAGCCCCCGGTTTATCTGTTCGCGAAAACTTGGAATTGATATGCGGGATTTATGGTTTTGCAAAAGAAAAGCAAACCGAAAAGATCGACGAATTAGTAGCGTTGCTTGGGCTAAAGTCGGTTCTGACTAAGAAAGCAGGAAAGCTATCGGGTGGTATTCAGCGACGGCTGAGCATTGCGATGGCACTTATCAGCGAACCCGAAATTTTATTTTTAGACGAGCCAACATTGGGTCTTGACGTGTTGGTGCGCAGTGATCTGTGGGATATTATCCGTTCTCTTAAAGGCAAGATCACCATTATTTTGACGACACATTATATGGAAGAGGCGGAAGCGCTTTCCGACCGTATTGCAATTATGAAAGACGGTAAACTTGTTATTTGTGACACGGCTGCCAAGATTAAGGAAAGGGCTGAAACTGATAATTTTGAGCAAGCATTTGTTCGCATCGTAAAGGGGGTGGCGGAATGAGAATGCTGACGTTTGCAAAACGCACAGCCAAGGAAATTTTGCGTGATCCGTTGAACTTGGCGTTCGGGTTGGGTTTTCCGCTCGTGTTGCTCGTGTTACTTGCTGCTATTCAAGCGAGTATCCCAGTCCCTCTGTTTGAAATACAGTATCTAACACCGGGAATTACGGTGTTTGGGCTGGCGTTTATGTCATTATTTTCGGCCACCTTGATCGCCAAGGACAGAGGCACTTCACTGCTTCAACGGCTATATACAACGCCGTTAACGCCCGCCGATTTCATCTTTGGGTATACGCTTCCGATCATTCCGATCGCGCTTGCACAAGGTGTTATCTGCTACGTTGCGGCGATCGTGCTAAAACTTCCTGTTACGGTCAATATCGTGTATGCAATTTTAGGTCTTATCCCTATATCACTTCTCTATGTTGCGTTTGGATTGTTGTGCGGCAGTGTGTTCACCGATAAGCAGGTGGGCGGTATTTGCGGTGCGTTACTGACAAATTTATCTGCGTGGTTATCCGGTATTTGGTTTGATTTGGAACTTGTGGGTGGCACGTTTAAAAAGATCGCCTATGCGCTTCCTTTTGTACATGCGGTAGAGATGGAACGGGCAATATTGGCGGGGCGCTTTTCTGACGTATTGCCGCACGTTGCATGGGTTCTCTGTTATGCCGTCGTTTTGTTAGCACTTGCGGTATTGTTCTTCCTGCGCCAAATGGAAAAACAGTAAGGAAGAACATTATATGCAATTTGTCAAAAAATAATTGAAAAAAGCATAATAAAAACACCTTCCCAAAATGGGAAGGTGTTTTTGTTTATAAATGGCTGTTTTTAAGAATTTCCAGCACCAGTTGATAGGTGCGGGCGGTTGAGGAAATGCTCAACCGCTCGTTCACGGTGTGAATGTCTTTCATGTTAGGACCGATCGAGACACAGTCGAGGCCGGGGAGTTTGTCGGAGAACAGGCCACATTCCAACCCTGCGTGGATCGCAACGACTTGTGGTTTGGTACCAAACAAATCGCAATACGATTGGATGACAAGATCGCGCAACGGAGACTCTTTGCGATATGCCCAACCGGGGTACTCACCGCTGCAAGTAACCGTGCCGCCGATCCCTTTAAATAAGCAAATCAACCGATCACGCAGCATCTCTTTTTGCGATTCCAGCGAACTGCGCACCGAAAACGTGGCGTGCAGCGCGCCCTCTTTCAAGCGCAATACGCCGAGATTCAGCGAAGTTTGCACCAAATCCGGAATATCGGGACTCATGACCTGAACACCGGTGGGGGCGTTTAGGAGAACGAACAAAATGCGATCGGTACTCTCGGTGTCGGTGGCAGCGAGCTGTGCCGATTCTTTCACTTGCCACGTCACCGCTACAGCGGGATCGGCAGAGGCGTATTCATTCTTAAAGATCGCATCACATTGCTCGATAACTGTCTTACATATAGCAACGGAATCGGCAGGAATCAGCAACTCCGCTGTCGATTCCAAAGGAATCGCGTTGTCCACCATGCCGCCGCTTAGATCAAATACGGAAAACTCAGTTTCTTTACGCAGTGCATACAGTGCTCGTCCTAACAGTTGAATGGCGTTACCGCGTCCTTTGTGGATCTCAACACCGGAATGACCGCCCGATAAACCGTTCACGGTTACGGTAAAGCGCACACCGTTTGCGGTACATCTTGTAATCGGCAATACGCCTTCTGCGCGTAATCCGCCGGCACAACTGACGGTGAGGATACCTTCCTCCTCAGAATCAAGATTTAACATGCGTCGTCCTTGAAGCGGTGTGGCATCCAGTGCAAACGCGCCGTCCATTCCGGTTTCTTCATCGGTCGTCAGCACGATCTCAAGCGGCGGGTGCGACAGTGTGTTATCATCCAAAATTGCCAGTGCCATGGCGACTGCAATTCCGTTATCTCCGCCAAGCGACGTGCCAACGGCGTGAATCCAATCACCTTCCGCGACGACTTGTAACCCTTGCGTTGTCATGTCAATCGTGTTTTCCGGCGTTTTGGCACATACCATGTCCAAATGCCCTTGTAGAATCACGGTGGGAGCATTCTCATAGCCGACGGATGCTTCTTTGAAAAGTATCACGTTGTTGGCCGCATCCCGCAGATAACGAAGATGATGCTTTTTGGCAAAACCAACGCAAAAATCGGCAATTTGAGCGGTGTTGCCGGATCCGTGCGGAATGGAACAGATCTGTTCAAAAAAATGAAACACCTGACGGGGCTCACATCGGTCTAATTGATTCATACGCAGTCATTCCTTACATCAAAAAATATAATAGGCATCTTGTATGGCAAAGGAGTGTGATATTTTTCCCAGTTTTTCATCGGTATAATATTCAACAGTGGTCTCGTTGTCGGCAACCGAACGGATAGACTTGGCCATTGTTGATCGGTGACACCGCTTTTTGACGGTGCCGTTGCACCATTGTAAGCTATAATCGACACCGGCATTTAGCACGATGGCATTTTGAGAAACGGACCAAGCCGCCATACGTCCCTCGTTATTATAAGAAGCAATTACCGATTTAATCTGATGCAACAAGTAAGACGTGTCGGCTTCGTGACCCGCTAAATCAATATCAAAAGCTTCCGGATAACCGTGATAGGGGGAAGGGTTACATAGTTGGGGGAGAATCGCACCGCAGGCGGCGACTTGCCGGATAAGCGGGATGGACATTGCTTCGTTGGTTGCATAGAACGCCGTGTTTTTGCCGCATTCGTCTACATAAAGCGGTACGTTTTCATTGATCCATGACTGCGTGTCCCGTATATTCTCAGCCCCAAGGGAATCCGGAGCAATGGCCTCAACAAAAGAAATTCCCGCGGATGAACTGGCTTCTTTCAGCAGCTCTTCATGTGCGCTGATGGCGGAATTGGTAAGATCGCTTTGGCAGGTAATATAAACAAACGTTTTCGCTTTCATGGCAACCGCCTGCTCAATGATGGTGGTTCCGGTGGCTGTTTTGTCTTCGATGAGGCACAAATCGGAAAATGGGGCAATCTCAGCGGCGTTTTCAGTGTTCATACCGGAGATAATAAGGATATCGTTGCGAGTTTCACGTAATTTCTGAATGCCGACGGTTGTACCGTCCACCACGTCGGGGATGATGATCACGCGAACGTCGGGATCGTCGGCAAGTGCGGTCATTGTGGAAACGATTTGTTCAGGATGAGTGGCGTAGTTATGCGGAAAGGTGAGGGACACAATGCTCTCACCGTGCTTTTTTTGGAGTTGCTGTGCGTTTTCAAAGGTTTCCCTATCCTCCGAGAGCGGCTTCGTAATAACCGCAATTTTATATTCGGTTTTGCCGGTGTTGCTGATCTTGTTATCTGCACAAGCAGTCGTACAAATCAGCAAAAGCAGCGTGAGGAGTACACACACGATCTTTTTCATAAAGGGCGCACCTCTAAACTCCTATAAACTGTCCTCATTATAACAAATTAGCCGATACGAGTAAAGAAGATTTTTGCGATAAAAAACGATATTCTGTGGTAACAATGACATTTTGATACGATATATAGATTTTTTCTTGACAGTAGAAACTTTAGGAGGTATAATTTGTTAGTGGGTGAAAAAGCACGATGTAATGGTCGGTGTCATTACATTTGCTAAAACACTCGGTTGTTTGATTTATTCTTCCCGCTTGCGGGAAGTTCCTTTTGATGACAACAGCATACCCGCATTTTAGTAAGAATTGAAGTTTGACAAATGAACAAACAGGAGGTGTTCACAACAAGTGATTGAGTACATTTTGGTAGGTCTGGGCGCCTTGGCTGTCGGCGGCGGTGCCGCCGGTGCAATTGCATTTAAAGCAGGCGTTTCGCATAGACGCAAAACCGCGGAAGCCGCTATTGGATCGGCAGAAGCAGAGGCCGAGAGGATTTTAAAAGAAGCAAAAGCAACAGCAGAATCCAAGAAAAAGGAAACGCTGCTTGAAGCAAAAGATGAAATTCATCGTCTGCGTAACGAATCCGAGCGTGAACTGAAGGAACGTCGTAACGAGGTTGTCCGTCAAGAACGCCGCATTCAACAAAAAGAGGAATCTCTTGATCACAAGATCGAGAACTACGAGGCAAAGGAAGAGGCCATTGCCAAGAAACAGCGTGAGATCGATTCTCGTTTGCAGGATGTTGAGAACCTCAAAAAAGGTCAGTTCGAAATGCTGGAACGTATTTCTGGCTTCACCGTCGAACAGGCCAAGGACTATCTGTTAAAAAGTCTTTCCGAAGAATTAACGCATGAAAAAGCGCTCAAGATCAACGAGTTTGAAGCGCAGTACAAAGAAGAAGCAGACTTGCGCGCGCGTAAGTTGATTTCCCACGCGATCCAGCGTGTTGCCGCCGATCAGGTTTCTGAAACGACGGTTTCGGTCGTTCCGCTTCCCAATGATGAAATGAAGGGCCGCATTATCGGCCGCGAAGGTCGGAATATCCGCACTATTGAAACCATGACCGGTGTTGACCTGATTATCGATGACACACCGGAAGCGATCACCTTGTCTGGCTTTGATCCGGTTCGCCGTGAAATCGCGCGCATTGCGCTGGAACGTCTGATATCGGATGGCCGTATTCATCCTGCCCGCATTGAGGAAATGATCGAAAAAGCCCGCCGCGAAGTGGAGGCAACGATCAAGGCGGAAGGTGAACGCGCCGTACTGGAAACTGGCCTGCATGGTATTCATCCCGAAATCATGAAATTGCTCGGCCGTCTGCGTTATCGCACCAGCTACGGCCAAAACGTGTTGAACCATTCCATGGAAGTAGCATTTTTGTCCGGTATTATGGCCAGCGAGCTCGGCATCGATCCCGAGGTTGCCCGCCGTGCCGGTTTGTTACACGATATCGGTAAAGCAGTCGATCATGAGATCGAGGGCTCGCATATTGAGATCGGTGTTGACATCGCTCGCAAGTATAAGGAAAGCGAAGCGGTGGTCCATGCAATTCAAGCGCATCACGGTGATGTTGAGGCAACAACGGTTGTTGCTTGTCTTGTCCAAGCCGCAGATGCCATCTCGGCGGCTCGTCCCGGTGCACGTCGTGAAAATCTGGAAAACTATATTAAGCGTTTGGAAAAACTGGAGGAAGTGGCGAACGAATTCGAAGGCGTTGAGCGTTCGTTTGCCATCCAAGCGGGTCGCGAAATCCGCATTCTCGTTCGCCCCGACGTTGTCAGCGATGATAAAATGACATTGCTTGCACGTGATATTGCGAAGAAAATTGAGGATTCACTTGACTATCCCGGACAGATTAAAGTCCATCTCGTTCGCGAGAACCGCGCTGTAGATTACGCGAAATAACAATAAACGGTGTCCTTTACGGGACACCGTTTGTGCTATAGAAGGAAGATAGGCATGAACATTTTATGTGTCGGCGATGTCGTGGGATCGGCCGGCTGCGCACATTTGGAAAAAGTGATGCCGGCGGTACGGCGTAATTATGCCGTGGACGTCTGTATTATCAATGGTGAAAATTCCGCGGACGGTAACGGTATTACCCGTGTTTCTGCTGAAAGATTGTTTGCGTGCGGCGCGGATGCTATTACGACCGGAAACCACGTTTTTCGCCGTCCGGAAGCGTACGATCTATTGGAAGAAAAAAACGGCGTATTACGTCCCGCTAACTATCCGGCATCGGCGCCCGGAAGCGGTATTTTTATCGTAGATAAGGGCCGTTTTCGCGTGGCGGTTATCAATCTGCTGGGACTGGTATATATGGATTCGTTAGCATGTCCGTTTGAAACGTTAGACTCGTTGCTTGCTGATCCGGAGTTGCCGGTTTGCCGTATCGTTGATTTTCATGCGGAGGCAACTGCAGAAAAGAAAGCCCTCGGCTTTTATGCGGATGGGCGCGTTACGGCGGTTGTTGGTACGCATACGCACGTGCAAACGGCGGATGAACAGATTTTAGACAACGGTACGGCGTTTATTTCCGATATTGGCATGACGGGACCGATTCGTTCGGTTCTCGGTATTCGTCCGGAACTTGCCATTTCCAAAATGAAAGATAAATTACCGGTTCGTTTTGCGGTGGCAGACGGTGCTTGTACCATGAATGCCGTTCTATTGACTGTAGATCCCAAAACCGGGAAAACCACTGAAATTACCCGCTTGGATATTCGTTGATACTCCGGTATAGCCGGCGAAAAAGCATTGCGACTTCGGCTTATCTGTGGTATACTATGTATGTTACGGTGCTTCACGGCAACACTAATTGCCGGAGGCGGGAAATATGAGCGAACAGCAAAACCAACTATCCAAATCGGTGCGTCCGGCATCGGATTTGCAGCAGCTACTCAAGGATGTCGTAGAAAACGGTTCGGTCACCACAAATAACGGCGAACACAGTGTTCATTGCTTGACGATTATCGGGCAGATCGAGGGACATTATGCGTTGCCCGGTGACAATAAGACGACAAAATATGAGCACGTTTTACCGCAGTTAGTTGCCATTGAGGAAAGTCAAGATATTGACGGCTTACTCATTTTGCTTAACACGGTCGGTGGCGATATTGAGGCGGGACTGGCTTTAGCGGAGCTGATCGCCGGCATGACGAAACCAACGGTTTCCTTGGTTCTTGGCGGCGGCCATTCCATTGGCGTTCCGTTAGCGGTATCAGCAAAGCGTTCTTTTATCGCTCCGTCTGCTACCATGACGATTCATCCGGTGCGTGTCAACGGTCTTGTGTTGGGAGTGCCGCAGGCCTTTGCACACTTTCAGCGGATGCAGGAGAGGATCATTCGTTTTGTCACGGAACATTCTCGTATTGAGCACGATCGATTCACAAAACTGTGCATGAATACGGATGAAATGACAACGGATATGGGAACGGTTCTGGATGGAAGAGAGGCCGTTTCGGTAGGATTGATTGACGAGATCGGTTCATTATCCAATGCCTTACACGCGTTGCATGACATGATTGAAAACAGCCGTTGACGGCTGTTACATAAATCTAAGGAGGAGGGTCATTCGTGGCTCAAAAACGCAAGTCTTCAAAAAAATCAACCGCCACAGCAACGAAGCGCACGACTTCGCAAAACAAACGGCAAGCGTCCGAAAGTGCACGCAACCAAACGGCCGCAGTTCTACTGTTTGCAAGCGCAATCCTGCTGTTGTGTATTACTGTAATCAAAGGTGCCAGTCTGTGGGGATGGTTACATAATTTGTTTTTAGGTCTCTTTGGCGTTTGTGCTTATTTGTTGCCCTTCTTGATCGGGTATGTTGCGGTTATGTGTGCCTTGGAACGCAACTACGGCAGTGTCAGAGGAAAAGTATGGCAAGCGATCGTGTTGATTGTCGTACTTGGCAGCACGATCCAATTGTTCCGTATGGACATTGACAACATCAGTTATATGGATACCATTTTGGATGCGTGGGAAGCCGGAAAAGAGAACCGTGGCGGCGGCGTAATGGGCGCCGTGATCGGTTATGCGATGGAATATTTGTTTACCGATGTTGGTTCTAAAATTATTATGATATTAGGTACTTGCGTCTTTTTGATGCTGGTAACGGGTACACCGATCTTTACGCTGTTACGCGCGTTGTGGCAACCGGTCAAATCCACAAAAGAAACCTTGGAAAATGCCATGGAAGTTGCCATGGAAAACGGTGAACAACACCGTAAAGAAGCCAGTATCGACGTAGAACTTGGTGCCGGATATCCCGATGAGGACACAAAAGATCCGGTAATTGTTGCGGAACCGGAGCAAAAGAAGCCGGATAAAGGGGAAAAACTAAAGAAAATTTCCAAAGAATTGTACGAGGAAGCACCCGAAAAAGACGAGGAAACTCCTCTTGAAGCCGAGGACGAAAAGGATTTACCGACGGAAAAAACGGCTGACAAAAAGTCAGAAGATGACGCGTATTGCTATCCGCCCTTATCGCTGCTTAATGAGTCTAAGTCTATGGATGAATCCGCCGCTGCACGGGAACAGACTGCCACCGCAGAGTTGCTGATTCAAACGCTAAACGAGTTCGGTGTCAGCGCAAAGGTTATCGATATATCCTGTGGTCCTACCGTGACGCGGTATGAATTACAGCCGAGTGCCGGTGTTAAGATCAGCCGTATTACCGGTCTTGCCGACGATATTGCACTTCGCCTGGCAACGACCGGTGTGCGTATCGAGGCGCCGATCCCGAACAAGGCGGCGATCGGCATTGAAGTACCGAATAAAGTGAGCGGTTCTGTTTGCTTGCGTGATCTGATCGGTTCTAAGGATTTTGAGAATGCCAAAAGCAAGTTGACAGTTGCACTCGGTAAGGATATCGGCGGTCAGATCGTGTTAGCAGATCTTGCAAAAATGCCTCACTTGCTTATTGCCGGTACTACCGGCTCCGGTAAGTCGGTATGTACTAACTCTATGATTCAAAGCGTTCTGTTTCGTGCGCGTCCTGAGGAAGTTCGCTTGCTGCTCATCGACCCGAAACAAGTTGAATTTGGTGTTTACAACGGCATTCCGCATTTATTAGTCCCCGTTGTTACCGATCCTCGCAAAGCATCGGGTGCTTTGGGGTGGGCCGTCAACGAAATGCTTCGTCGCTATAAGCTGTTTGCCGAAAACAGTGTGCGTGATTTGACAGCGTATAATGAGATGGCTAAGACCAGCGATACGCTTGAAGTCCTTCCGCAGATCCTCATTATTATCGATGAGTTGGCCGATTTGATGATGGTTGCCGCCAACGAAGTGGAAAGCAATATTTGCCGTCTGGCGCAAATGGCGCGTGCGGCGGGTATGCACCTGGTCATTGCAACGCAACGTCCTTCGGTTGACGTTATTACCGGTTTGATCAAAGCCAATATTCCGTCGCGTTTGGCACTGACTGTAGCGTCGGCCGTTGACTCCCGTACCATTCTGGATACCGGTGGCGCGGAAAAATTACTTGGTAAAGGCGACATGCTGTTTATGCCGGTCGGCTTTGCGAAACCCATGCGTGTACAGGGATGTTTTGTTGGTAATCGTGAAGTCGAATCGGTCGTCGATTTCTTGAAATCGACCGAAACACAACAGTATGACGAAGCAGTTATTGAAGAGATCAATCGCCAGGCGGAGGCGGCTGAAAAATCCTCTAAATCTTCCGGTGATGCGGATGATGGGGTTGCCGGCGGAGGAGATGAAATGCTGCCACAGGCAATCGAAGTAGTGGTTGAAGCCGGAATGGCATCCACCTCGTTATTGCAAAGACGGTTGCGTTTGGGATACGCACGTGCCGGTCGTATTATAGACGAAATGGAGCAACGCGGTATCGTCGGTCCTCATGAAGGCAGTAAACCTCGCCAAGTACTGATTACGCGCCAACAGTGGTTGGAAATGAATATGAATCGTGCCGATGATGACGAGGTGACCGGAGAATAAACGTATGGCAAAACGAAAACGTAACAGCAAAGCAACGCGTTATCGCAATCGTGTAACGCTTGCAAGTGCTGTATTAGCGATTATTGTGTTATGCGTGTTGATTACGGTCAATGGCACTCTTCGGTTTCCGTTTTTGCCAACCTGGGATAGTTTGTACAGCGCCGTAGGGTTACATACTTCCACGCCACCCGAAGGGACCCTTCGGGTTACGGTGTTAGATGTTGGTAATGCGGATTGCATCTTGCTGCAAAGCGGTGAGAAAACAGCGCTGATTGACGCCGGAGAAAACAATGATGAGGATGAAGTTCTTACTGCGTTAAAGAGCGCCGGTGTTACCAAACTGGATTATGTGATTGCAACACACGCCGATGCCGATCACATCGGTGGTATGGATACGGTAATTCGTAATATTCCCATCGAAACCTTTTTAATGTCGTTTATGCCGGAAGGGTACACACCGACTACGCGTACCTATGAGCGCATGCTGGAAGCAATGGTGGATTGCGAAGTGATCCCTACCGAAGCCGAGCATGGTGCCGTGTATCCCTTTGGTGAAGCGACCATCACGATTTTGAGCGGCTTGAGTGACCATACGGATACGAACGATCAATCGGTCGTTTGTCTGGTGTCGCACGGGGAAATGGATTTTCTGTTCACGGGGGATGCCGGCAAAGAGGTCGAACGTGAGATCCTCGACGCGGTACCCACCCTGGATGTTGAGGTACTCAAGGTTGGACATCACGGTAGTTCTACTTCCAGCGACGGCGATTTTATCCGTAGTGTATCTCCGGATATCGCACTGATCACCTGCGGGTATGGCAATTCTTACAACCATCCTCACTCCGTGACTCTGCAGACACTCAAACGCAATGCAGTCGAGGTGTATCGCAGCGACCTAAATGGTGAGATCGTACTCACCAGTGACGGAACAACCATCACGGTCGAAACGGAAAAAGAATAGGGGTGGAGTAACGTGTGGTATGCCATTGATCGTTTTGAAGGCAAACAAGCGGTATTACAGGATGACAACGGTATCTGTCTTGTTGTCGATAACACCTTGTTACCGCCGGATGCGGTGCAAGGAGATGTCCTGACACGGTGTGGCGGACACTACCGCCATGATCGTGAGGAAACCTCTGCACGGCGCGACAAAATCTATCGCCTGGAGCAATTGTTACGAGGCAAAAGAAAAGGAAAGGATGCGTAAGTATGAAAAAGTTTTTGGGAATTTTAGTCGGTGCCGCTGCGGTCACGGCTGCAGCAATCTATTTTAACAACAAGAAAAAACAAAACACGGTGCTTGTTTCGCAGGAATTTGACGAGGAATCTCCTGCAAACGACGAAGAACAGCCCACTGCTGAACAAGAATGAGTAACGAAACCTTTTCTCGTACAGAGCAGTTGCTTGGCGCTGATGCAATGCAACGGTTATCTGCGGCGCGCGTTGCTGTTTTCGGTATAGGCGGTGTCGGCGGTTATGTGGCAGAGGCGCTCGCACGCAGCGGCGTGGGTGCACTGGATCTCTTTGATAACGACACCGTGTGTGAAAGCAATTTAAACCGTCAAATCATCGCCTTACACTCCACCGTCGGTCAATATAAGGTGGATGCCATGCGGGCGCGTATCGCCGACATTTCACCTTTAGTTAAAGTGGAAGCACACCGCTGCTTTTACATGCCGGATAACGCCGATGATTATCCTTTTGATTGCTATGACTACGTGGTGGATGCCGTGGATACCGTTACGGCAAAGCTAACGATTATTGACCGTGCCAAAGCGGCGGGTGTACCGATAATCAGTTGTATGGGTACAGGAAACAAATTGGATCCGTCACAACTGAAAATCGCGGATATTTCCAAAACGTCGATTTGTCCGCTTGCTCGCGTGATGCGCCGTGAATTGCGTGCGCGCGGTATTTCCCACGTAAAGGTTGTATATTCCACGGAACAACCTATAAAGTCGGATAACACCGATCGCACTCCCGCGAGTGTTGCGTTTGTACCGGCATCGGCGGGGTTAATGATTGCGGGCGAAGTCGTACGAGCCATAATAAAAAAGGGCTGAATGCGTGAGCATTCAGCCCTTTTGTTTTAACAACCGCAGTGATCGTCGCCCTTCGGCGGGAAGAACTCGTCAACCGGGAAGCACATTTTCTTGAACATATCGCAGGGATTTTCGGTGTTGGGGCAGCATTCTTTAGTCGGCATACAGAAATCGTAGATCGGTATCAGCATTTGCACGTTGCGAATTAGCTGAACGATGGTGAAAATACCTAAGGTGACCAAGACAACCTTTTCGGTATCGTTGTCCACGAAGCAACCGCCGAAACACTCGCATACGCTTACCGGAATGCTCGATGCACAGCAATCGCACCGGCAACCGCAGTTGCATTTTTCAACCAACCGTGCCGACAACACGACCGGCTCTGCGACCTGCACCGTGCAACGCGGCATATTGCGCGTCGGCATTTCCTGACGGTCACGATGGTCGGGGCAGAATTCACTGGTGAACACCTTCACGTTGCCCTCGCTGCCAAAGAGAATGACCTTTTTCTGGAATACGGCAACACCGTCGATCAGACAACATCCGGAACCGTGACCCGCGTACACCTCTACCGTTACCTTAAAGAAAAAGGTGAGATCGCAGGAATAATAGCCGCGGTTAAAGGGGAGAGCTTCCACGTCAATGTAGGTGGATAATACTTCGGCTTTTTTTGCGCGGATGCTGACAGCATGGTCGATTACCATTTGATCGCGTTCTGTGAAAAACACGCGCAGATCTTCCAGGCAATCTTTATCAGAGCAGTTTCCAAGATAAAAGACTTAGTCTTTGTAGTGTAATTGCACGATGAATTGGTCGGGAGCCCAGCCCTTTTCTTTGAAATAAAGACCCGATTCTATTACCGAGCGCAGCAGGGTGTTCTTACCTTCGGGCGTACTGGTGGAATATCGACGCAGCACGTCTTCATAAAGCGCGATCGTTTCATCCAGCGTTTTGGCGTCCTGCTTCAGTTGCTCCGCTTTAAGGTTCTCGATCTGATCGCGGTATTCACGTATGCGTTTTTTCAGCGTGACGGATCTCTCGGTATAGGTTTCGATATCATAAGCGCCCTGCTCCAACAGATCCTGCAGTTTGGAGAGCTGCGCGGTCGCGGTGTCAAGATCCTTTTGCACGGATCGGATAGCGACGGCATAATCGATAGCGGAGGTCGTTGCGGTTTCGCCTTGATGCCGTAACGCCTTGATCTCGTTTAAGTGTACCTCAATTAAGCCGAGAATTTGGCGTTCTACGCGGTCTACGCGGGAACCGCACACGCAACCCTTTGTTGCGCAGATAAGCTGATACAGACCGTTTTTTCTGTCTTTCGACGAGTGTGGCATTTGAATCATAGCTCGTCCACAGATACCGCATTTCAAAAAGCCGGCTAACGGATTCTTGATCGTGCCGTTATTCGACGGTAGGTGATAGCGCTCATCCAGTAGTTGGTTTGCTTTTTGGAAGAGCTCCTCGTCGATGATCGGCTCATGCAGGCCGTCGCAGATCTTCCATTCTGATTTTGGGAGTGTGCGCGTGTGGATCTTGCCGTCCTTGCCGCGATATTTCTTTTGGGAGTTGCGTATAAACTTGCCGATATACACGGGGTTGCGGATGATTTTCGCGATCGACGTGCGGTTGAACACCATCGAGCGGTGCGGTTTGGCGCCCATTGAGGATATGGTGTCGGCAATTACTTGGCATCCGACGTTCTGATTCGCGTACATATCAAAGATCATACGCACGAACGCCGCTTCTTCTTCGACGATCTCAAGGGACGGTTTCTTATCGATCACCGTTTTGCGGTAGCCGTAAGGGGCGTTCGGAAGATACCCGCCCTCTTCCACAGTCTTTTCAAGTCCGCGGATAAGGCGCCGCTTGATAAGCTTCAGTTCGCGCCTCGCCATAAAGGTCTCAAACTCGGTGTACTCCTCGTCGAACTCGTTGTTGAGGTCGTACAGTTTGCGCAGGGTAATGATCAATACGTTGTTTCCTTTGAATGTGTCAAGAATAATGCCCTGCTCGGCCATTGATCCGCGGCCTAAACGGTCGATATCCATACACAAGATTCCATCTGCCGGATCGTCTTCTGTTTTGGAAAGAAGACGCAACATTTCAGCACGCTCGTACAAACTGTCGCCGGATACAACTTCTTCATAGATGTCGCGGATTACGATGTTATTGGCGGCGGCGAACTTCAAAAGGATTTCCTTGTGTCGGCGCAAGGTTTCTGCGATCGTTTCGTTCGGGTCATCCGATCGTGATTTGCGAAGATACATATCCGCAATTATCAATTTGCCAAGCCGCGTATCCGCGATCATTCGTTGTCCCTCCGTTCCTTGTGAGCTGTATCTTAAATGGAAAGAGTTGGTGTATTGTGTTTCGTTACGTTGTTGTGCAGGAAGAATTGAGCAACCCCGATCTCGGTCGCTATCGTTCGTACGGCATTTCTGCCGTGAACAAAAGGGGAGAGCGGGTTGCGTTTGTTTCGGATGTGTCGCCGGATCCGAAGCTCACCGCGGAGATCGCGGCGTTGTGTACGGTCGGTCAGCTTGATCCGGAGCAGCTGCGGGATGTTATCTTAAATATGATATAAGCGATCTATACCAACATTTACCAGTACGCTTTTTGCCGTGAAAGTTTGTACTTCTTTCGACAAACCTCTACAATGGAACGTGGAGGTGTTGAACGTGAATTACAAACATTATCAAAAATCACGGGACAAAGCTTGGCAAATTCTCATTGACTACAACATTAGGGAGTTGCCGATCTCGGTTAGTGCGTTGTGCGACCGCATGGGAATCGTGCTCCGGTTGTATGAGCCGACCGACGGAAACGACGGGTGTTGTGGTATCCGCTTGGGAAAACCACGGATCTATGTGAACAAGAATTGCAGTCCGGAACGGCGCCGTTTTACGACGGCACATGAGATCGGGCATATCGTGTGTGGTCACGTCGGCAAACATGAACTCGTCAACCGTGAGCCGTCGCCCGATGATAACCCCATCGAGCAGCAAGCGAATGTGTTTGCCGCGCGCCTACTTGCTCCGGCGTGCGTGCTGTGGGGGTGCGGCGTACAAACGGCTGACGACATCCAACGTCTGTGTGGTATCAGTCGGCAAGCGGCAGAGTACCGCATGGAGCGAATGAAGATCCTGTACGCACGAAACAAATTTTTAATTTCACCGTTGGAGCGCCAAGTCTATGCACAATTTGCGGAGTACATAGAAAAGAATAAAATCAGTCCGTCGATCTCTCCAGCGTATCCTCTGCGTTGAAAATTTCGTCAAACTGTTCATCGGTTCTCGCCGTACCACGCGCGGCAACAGAAAGTACAGCATCGTCATTCGACGGTGCTGTTTCTTTTTCAGGTTCGACGTCAAGGAGCTTGTCGACCGCCGGTTGGATCAAGGGCTTGTCACGGTAGGCGGTGACAACTTTTCCCTCGTGATGGGTGAGTGGAACATACGATTCAAAGTCTGATTCTATCCCGACCAATATTTCAATCGGAATATTAAGCGCCGTTGACAAAGCGGCAATATTGGATCGTTTCATATCTCCAATTTTTCCACTTTCCCATTTCTGAACGGTTTGCTTAGAAACACCAACCATTTTAGCAAGTCCTTCAAGTGTATAACCGAGGCGTTTGCGTTGGTCATATATTAATTGCTTAATTTCCATATTAACTTACCACCTTTGTACAATATATCATAGCATGTGTGTCGCTTAAATGCAACACTTTTTCGCAAAAAAATAAAAAAAGTCGCCTGTAGGTGTTGACAAACGAAGAAAGATGGTGTATTATCAAGTTGTCGCTTAAAAGCGACTACCGAAAGAACGCGAGGTGCTTTTCGAGTGTTTGAGAAAGAATTGTTTGAAGATAAGGTTCGAAAATCGAACAAAACAATTGCAGAAACAGCGCGTTTTTTAGGAATTAACAGAAGTACACTTTATAGAAAAATAAATCAGACGGCAGATTTCACACGTGATGAAATGATTAAGCTAAAAGTATATCTTGATTTATCTTTACAAGAGTTTATGGAAGTTTTTTACGGGCGAAAAGTCGCTTAAAAGCGAAAAAAGGAGGTGGCTTCATGGGGACAGAAGAATTACAAGAAACAAAAAATACGCCTGCACGAGAAAGTGCAAGCGTATCGGGAGATCGTATTCGTGAAGAGATTGCGCAAAAAATATTTGACCTATTTGAGCAATACGGTTGCTCTGTGGGAGCGGCGGAACAAATTATGGACGATGTTAAGTGGAAAATCTGGTCAACCGTTCCGGTTAGGGGCGGCTTTTACGAATTTCTTGGCAAATAAAAGTTCCAAGTGCCTTGAAATCATCCGGCTTTGCTGCGCCAAGTTTTTGCGCCAGTAAACACGTTTGAGATCCAACCATCGGGATATTGATTAAACGGCAAAATGTGCAATCTGGACGGCAATAACTGTTGATGAATGGGCAAAATTTCGGCATACGAACACTTCCTTTTAAATTTTTCTTTAATTATACCATTTGTGTCGCTTTTTAGCAACAGTTCTTGCGGAACTTCAAGTTACACGACAACGGATGATTTCGGAGGATGAAGATGACAATTACCGAATTAAGGGAACACGTTTACAATGGTGAAAACTTGCTGATAGAAGTCCTTGACTGCCTTCTTGACCGAAAACAGAGCAACGATCTGTTGTGTGCTATCAGTGAGCGTATCCCTATTATGATTTATGAGAGATGCGCAGGGGAGTGCGGTGATGGGTTGCTATACCGCGCGCTTAAGAACATAGGTGTTCCGTGCGTAAAAAGTAATCAGACCGAACAAGATGTCGGTCTGATGAATAATAACTGTGCTTTTTATACGGTTTATCTTGTAAAAAGATTAGATGAGCAATTGATCAATTCCAACTGTCACGGATCTCTTTGATGCCGGAACTTTCCGGAGATATATCAAAATAGGTGTTTCCGTCTTTTTTGAATACGCAGAACCCGTTGTTCGAAAAAGCTTCGATCATCTGATCCTGTGTAACCTCACATTCCAAACGCGTGAAGTTGACGGTGATGGTTTTGGCGGACATTTTGTAATAGGGTTGCGTGTTTTTTCGAAATTTAACCCTAATCCAGTCGTTTAAGAATGCGGCTCGATTCTCGGGTGTGTCGTTTGGATACAGTTGATGATACATTTTGTTGGCTCCTTTTCATAATTTTAACGACATCCGCCTCCGGTCGGCGGTTGTGGATACAGCGACGGTGCAAACCGTTGTTGGGAAAATGCGGTATGGTTATTGGCTTGGTTCCTGGCAGAACAATTCAATTTAATTATATTGCATTTTTCTTTCTTGTCAATATTTCTTGAAAATAAGGAGGCGAAAGCTATGAGGGCGTTCAGTGTTAAAACTTTTTCTTTTTGTAGTGGGGAATTGGTTTTTTGTGTCATTAAGCACAAAAATAAGCGGGCGTCTAAAAAATATGCTTTGCGATATACAAATGATCTGCCAACGCTGATGACAGGTTGGACATTTCATAAAATGCAATGGGCGCTGGATGGTGAAGGTGTGCTTAATTTTATAGTGGAAGAGATGAAGAATTACAAGTCGACCGACATACGAATTCTTCTAAACGAAAGCCCTAATTTTGAAATTGAATTTGATAATCTTTTTTACAAACCAATCCCAAAAGGAATGAACTATTTGGCTCCGCCTATTTTAAGTCCTAATTTTGACATAAAATATTTTGTCAAACAACTTCACAAAAATGGTGTCAAGACTTCACCGGAGCTTACACCTTTTGAAATAATGCGTCTCTATATCGAAATGGATCGAAATATGGTAAGAAGGGATTAAACAATGAAAAAGATTAAAATTTACCGTGAGCAAAAGGGCATGAATCAGACCGAGCTCGCACAAGCGGTTGGGATCTCGCAGGGGGAAATCTCGTCGTATGAGAGCGGCGTGAAATCACCGCGTGTCAACGTGGCGTTGGCGATCGCCGAGGTGCTTGGCGTGACGATCGCGGAGTTAGTGGGGTGAGAACAATGAAAACGAATCATCAAGTCGGTTATCGAAAACCGCAGAAAAACCCGACGCGGAATTTTGACGGTATCGAGGGGAAACACGATTTCTATTCACACCACAATTTCTGCAAGCGGTGTCGGAAATATAACGGAAAGTGCCCGAACACAGGTACGGTACATATTGATCCCGAATGTAGAGCGTAGCGGGAACACAAAATTAGGGAGGTTTTACAAATGAAAAAGTTAACATTGGAACAAGCCGGAAAAATGATGGCAGAAAACGGCGGCGACCTTGATTTATGTTGGACTGGCTATACGGCATTGCCCGACGGCTTACAGGTGGGCGGTTATCTCGACCTGGAAGGTACGCAGATCACGGCATTGCCCGACGGCTTACAGGTGGGCGGTTCTCTCGACCTGCGCGGTACGCAGATCACGGCATTGCCCGACGGCTTACAGGTGGGCGGTTCTCTCTACCTGGAAGGTACGCAGATCACGGCATTGCCCGACGGCTTACAGGTGGGCGGTTCTCTCTACCTGCGCGGTACGCAGATCACGGCATTGCCCGACGGCTTAC
>JAFSGO010000137.1 GCA_017440765.1 Clostridia bacterium | reverse complement strand
TCGCCGCCGCTACGGCAACGGTGACGGCAAACGACCAAACAGTTAACAATTCCCGATAGTACAGCGAAACTGCCAAGGGGATCAACAACAGGAGACCCTCCAGCAGGATAATGCGACCTACGGTATATAACACCATTTTGCGGTTCATAGCATGCAATCCTTATCTTAAAATATCCGAAAGATCTTGCAAACGGCGATTTGCCGCCACCACCACGACGCGGTCACCTGCTAAAATCGAATCGTTACCGCCGGGAATAATGGTGGCACGATCGCGAATAATACCGGCAATCAGCGTATTGGGTTTCAGTTTCATTTCTTTGAGCGCTACGCCAAGCATCGGGAAATCAGGGCTGACGTTAAATTCCAACGCTTCTGCTTTACCGTCCATTAAATGGTACAACGTTTCGATGTTACTGCCCATCGAATTTTGCAGGGCTCTGGCATAGCGAACCAATACGTCGGTAATCACCTTTTTGGGAGATACGATGCAATCCATCCCCAGTTTTTCCGCCAACGACGATAACTCTTCACGATTGACCTTGGCAATTACTTTGGGGACGTTTTGCGAGGAGGCAAAAATGGAAATAAGAATGTTCTCTTCATCCATACCGGTGAGTGCTACAAACGCATCGCGGGACAACAGATCCTCCTCAAGCAAGATCTCTTGCTGTGCACCGTCACCGTGTACCACCACCGCTTTGGGAAGCGTATTGCACAGTTCCTGACACAACGCTTGATCGCGTTCAATGAGCGTGACCGCACTGCCGCCCGACAGCAACAGTTTGGCAAGATAATATGCCACGCGGCTGCCGCCAAGGATCATCACGTTGCGGGCTTGTTTGGTGAGCAAACCCATTTCACGCAGCAGTTTGTGAATCTCGGTCTGCTGTGCAGTAAGACCGATCCTATCGCCCGCGCGCAGTACAAAATTACCGTCCGGTATATACACTTCGTCACCGCGCTGAACCACGCAGATAAGAAATTGGGCTTTGTATTTTCCACGAAGATCACAAAGGCGAAGTCCGTCAAGCGGGGTATCTTCTTTTAAGTGAAGCTCGATCATTTCAAAACGACGCCGTGAAAACGTTTCCACTTTAACGGCAGACGGCAATTTTAAGATCTTATACATTTCCTGTGCAGCCAACAACTCGGGATTGATCGACATCGATAATCCAAGTTCCTGCTTTAAGAAATTCAAGCTGTTATCGTTATACTCGGGGTTGCGGATTCGCGCAATAGTGTGCGCCGCCCCCATCCGTTTTGCCAAAAAACAGCAAAGCATATTGGTGTTGTCCGAGCCGGTAACCGCTACGAATAAATCGGCTTTTCGAACGCCCGCTTCTTCGAGAACGTCCGAATCCGCGCCGTTACCGCACACACTCATAATATCATACACGTTGCCGAGTTCGTTAAGCGGTACGGGATTTTCATCGATCGCTACCACGTTATGCCCTTCGGCCACCAAGCTGGCAACAATTGTGCCGCCGATCTTGCCGCAACCGACAACCAGAATATTCATGTTGCCCCTCCTGTTTCTTGTTCTTTTTCCGCCGTTTTGCGGATAAGGCGTTTTTTGATCTCTACGCCGTCGTATTTTCGTTTTGCCTGCACGCGGCCTACGTATTCCGCCTTGCAAGCGGAGCAACGAAAGGTTGCGGTGAAAAAGCGGTGCTGAAACTGCCACTCGCCCACTCTTTTCAGATTGCGCTTGCAGTGTTCACAAGAAAAGCGCAGATCGGCACGGCGGATCAGCGGATCGTCAATTTCGCGAATAAAGGTCGGCTTGAACGTTAAACGGCGGTAAAACTCGTCGTTTACCGCAAGCGTTGCTTTTTTAAAGGAGAACGGTTCATACACACGGCGGAAGATCGCCGCCGCGAGCACGCTGTCGTCGATCGCGTGATGCAGTTCCATCGCCTCGCTGTTGAGATTCAACTGCTCGGCAAGCTTGCCGAGCGCCACCTGCTGAGCCGTCCCCAAATCCAAACGCAGTTGCGCATAGTGTTGCAGATCTAAATATGCCGACAGAAACGGAATCCGCTCGTCACCGTAAAAATAACGACAATTTTCCATCAGCACCGTTAAATCGGTGTTGCTCCACGTCATGACTACCGCGTCTTCACCGACAAAACGGCACAAACTTTCCATGGCTTGTCCGAAGGAAACACCTTTTTTTACCTGATCATCGGTAATACCGGTCAGATCGGTGACAAGCCGCGTTAACTTGCGGCTGACGACGGGACGAATATACGCGTCAAAGCGATCTTCGATGCGCCCATCCTCCGACAAACGCACCGCGCCAATCTCAATGATCTCGTTAAAATAACCGCCGAGTTTTTCCGAGCGAGCGCCGTTCCATTCCAGATCTAAAATTACGTAGGTCAAGAATCAGCACATTCCCTTCAAGGTTTTTCCGCCGAGAATATGGAAATGCAGATGGAAGACCGACTGACCAGCCGACTCACCCTTATTGGTAACCACGCGGTAATCCGTCAAGCCCAATTCTGCCGTGATCTTCGCGATCACCTCGAAGATGTGTGCGACCACTGCGCTGTTTTCGGAGGTAATGTCACCGCATCCGGACAAATGTGCTTTCGGGATCACCAAAATATGTGTGGGGGCTGCGGGCTGAATGTCGTGAAAAGCAAGAACGAGGTCATCCTCGTACACTTTCTTGGACGGGATCTCCCCCGCCGCGATCTTACAGAAAATGCAATCCATCGTTTGGCACCTCTTATTTCAAAAATTCGGGGATGCTATCCATGGCTTCGGCAACCTTGGAAAGGTCTTTACCGCCTGCCATCGCCATATCCGGCTTGCCGCCGCCTTTACCGCCGCAGATCGCCGCTACCTGACGCACGATCGCACCGGCATTAGCGCCCGCCGCCACCGCGCCGGGTGTGCAGTAGCATGCAAAGGTCACGCTCTGTTTTTCGGCAGACGTTCCCGCAAGCACCATCACGGCCTTGTCTAAGCCGCGATCCTTACAACGGTCGCACAAGGTGCGCAGTTCGTCGCCTGCCATCTCGGGCAGCACCGCCGTGATGAGCTGAATGCCGCCGACGTCTTTCGCGTTTTCAAACAGATCGCCCACCGTCGCCGCGGCTTGCTGTTCGCGCACCGTCTGCAATTCGCGCTGAGCGTCTTTTAACTCGCCGAGCAGTTGTTCTGAACGGCGGACCAAGTCTTCGGGGCCCGCCGCTTTCATCGCAGCTGCCGCTTCGACCATGTTGTTGTGATAATGGTGAAGCAGATTCAAGACCGCCGCACCCGTCACCGCCTCAATACGGCGTACACCCGCCGCCACCGACGATTCGGATACGATGTGGAACAGACCGAGTTTTGAAGTGTTATCGGCATGAGTACCGCCACACAATTCGACGGACACGTCGCCCATTTTGACCACGCGCACCACGTCACCGTATTTTTCACCGAACAGCGCCATTGCACCGAGCTTGCGCGCTTCGTCGATCGGCATTTCGTTGATTTCGATGGCAAGACCACCAAGCACCCAACGGTTGACGAGGGATTCTACCTCGTTTAATTCCTCGGCTGTCAAGGCGGAGAAATGGGTGAAGTCAAAACGCATACGCTCGGCATTGACGAGCTGACCCGCCTGCTCCACATGCGTGCCGAGCACTTTGCGCAGTGCCGCTTGCAACAAATGTGCCGCCGAGTGATTGCGCATAACGGCGCGGCGAGAATCCGCATCCACCTGTGCGGTGACGGCATTGCCGACGTTGAGCGTGCCGTTTGTAAGTTTACCCGTGTGCAAAATCACACCGGCATTGTTCTTTTGGGTATTGGTGACTTCAAAGCGAGCACCGTCCGCTTCGATCACGCCGACGTCGCCGACCTGACCGCCGCTCTCACCGTAGAACGGTGTGGTATCGAGGACGAGCGTTGCGCTTTCGCCCTCGCCGAGCGTTTCGACCAGTTCGTTGTTTGATACGATCGCGGTGATCGCCGCCGAGGTGTTCAAGGTATCGTAACCGACGAAATCACCGGCCGTCAACTGCTCGGCCACGCTTGCATCGCCTTTCCAGGCGTCTGCACCGGCATCCTTGCGGGCGGCGCGGGCACGAGCACGCTGTTCTGCCATACGCTCGCGGAACCCTTCCTCGTCCACGGTCATACCTTTTTCTTCCAAAATATCACGCGTTAAGTCTACGGGGAAGCCGTAGGTATCGTACAGCTTAAACGCATCGTCACCCGAGAGAACGCCGTCCTTTACGTCGGCAAGCATCAATTCGAGTTGGGACAGACCGCTGTCGATGGTCTTTTCAAACGCTTCTTCCTCGTTGCGGATGACTTTGACGATGAAATCCTGTTTTTCTTTCAGTTCGGGATACGCCGACAGGTTTTCCTGAATGACCGTTTCACACACTTCATACAAGAACGGGCGGTGAATACCGAGCAAGCGACCGTGGCGGGCAGCGCGGCGCAGCAAACGGCGCAGCACGTAGCCGCGGCCCTCGTTGGACGGCATCACGCTGTCACCCACCATAAAGGTGGTGGAACGGATATGGTCGGTGATGACGCGCAAGGAAACGTCGGTCTTCTCGCCCGCACCGTATTCCACACCGACGATACGGCTGATATGTTTCATGATATTCTGAACGGTATCCACTTCGAACAGGTTGTTGACGCCCTGCATGATGCACGCCAAGCGTTCCAGGCCCATACCGGTATCGATGTTGGGATGGTCGAGCGGGGTGTAGTTGCCGTTGCCGTCGTTATCAAACTGGGTGAATACGTTGTTCCAAAATTCCATGTAGCGGTCGCAGTCGCAACCAACTCTGCAATCGGGCGAGCCGCAACCGTATTCCTCGCCGCGGTCATAGTAGAGTTCCGAGCAAGGACCGCACGGACCGGAGCCGTGCTCCCAGAAGTTATCTTCCTTGCCTAAACGCACGATGCGATCGGGCGATACGCCGACTTCTTTGGTCCAGATTTCAAACGCTTGATCGTCGTTTTCATAGATCGACACCCAAATGCGATCCACGGGCAGTTCCAGCACCTTCGTGCAGAATTCCCACGCCCAGGCCGTTGCCTCGTGCTTAAAATAATCGCCGAAGCTGAAGTTGCCGAGCATCTCAAAATAAGTGCCGTGGCGGGCGGTCTTACCGACCGATTCAATATCCGGCGTGCGGATACATTTCTGGCAAGTCGTCACGCGTTTGCGCGGCGGGGTCACCTCACCCGTAAAATACTTTTTCATCGGCGCCATGCCGGAGTTGATGAGCAACAAAGAAGCATCATTTTTCGGCACCAGCGAAAAACTGGGCAGGCGCAAATGCCCCTTGCTTTCAAAAAAGCTTAAATACAGTTCACGCAGTTCGTTAAGTCCGGTCCATTTCATGATGACAACATCCTTTCAAAAAAATAATCTCCGCCCCACACTTGGGACGGAGATCTCCGTGGTACCACCCAAATTGCGCAGCCGAAAAGCCGCGCCACTCGAACCCTTTAACGCAGGAATACGCCGTCGTTTCCGACGGAGCTCCGAGGTGGCCTCCGTTTTCCCGCAAGCCCGCCTCCCAGCCCGTTTTTGAAAAACGGAGCGAACCTCTCTGAATGTCGGAACCAACGGTTTTCCTCATCACAGCCGATTACGAGTAGATTATACGACACCTGTCAAAGTTTGTCAAGCACCCAATTCGTCCTGCACGTACCCCATGCGATACAGCGCATCGCACAGCGATGCAAACACCGCGGCGGTGCTCTCCCCCGTTCGCCCGCTGTCCTCGGCAAGCACCGTGATGACGTACTGCGGGTCGTTTGCGGGATAGAAACCGGTAAACCAGTTTTGCACCATCGTTTCGCCGTCTTCCCCGACCCATCCTGTCTGCGCCGTTCCCGTTTTCCCGCCCGCACCACCGACTTTCGGTTTTGCCGCGGTGCCGGTCCCGTTTTCCACCACCGCGATCATCATGTCTTTCACGAGGGCGGCGGAGGACGCGGAACACACCTGCACGGGCGGATCGGTCTCGGTCGGTGTCAGATTGCCGGAAATATCCACCGCTCCCGCGTACAGGTTAGGGCGATAATAATACCCGCCGTTTACCACGCAAGCCGTCATCTGTGCGACGTGGATCGGGGACGCGAGCAGATCTCCCTGCCCGAAAGAGACGTTCGCGAGCACGCTTTCTTGTGAGAGCGTTTGCTCGCTCGGAATGACAGCGCGTGCCGTGCCGTAACCTTTCGCCAGCAGAATGGGGCTGTCAAAGCCGAACAGGCAAGCGGTACGATATAACGGCGCGCCGCCGCACAACTGCATTAACTGAATATAATACGGGTTGCAGGATTGTGCAAAGCCGCTGCACATATCGAGCAGGCCGTGCCCCAAAATATGGTGGCATTTCACACGATTTTCCCCGACCGTCAACGCACCGGCGCAGGTGAACGATTGTGTCAGCGGAACACCGGATTCCAAGGCGGCAAGGGAGGAAACGATCTTAAACACCGAACCGCAGTTGTAGGTTGCCAAGGCACGGTTAAACAGCGGTGAGTCTTCCCGATCCAAATACGCGGCGAGATCGTTTGGAGAAAAGCCCGGGAAACTGGCGAGCGCCAGCACGTCGCCGCTTTTTGGGTCAAGGATCACAGTAGCGCCCTTGCTAAGCATGCCGCCCGCGACCGTTTCTGCCAAGTGCTGCAAGCGGCTGTCCAACGTTAACGCAATGCCCGCATCGGCGCGGAACAGCGTGTTGGACACCTGCACGTCACCGCCGATGAGCACGTTGCCACGACCATCCGTTTGATAACTGACGGTGATACTACCCGATGCCTCGCCCAGTTCTTCATCAAACGCTTTTTCAATACCGCACGCACCACTAAGACCGTCGTCTTTCATATATCCGATGACGTGTGCCGCCGTTTGGCGGTTCGCATACCGTTTTGGTACGGCAAACTGACGGATGCCGTCGGCAATGGGAAACGCGGTATCGGAGGTCAGGGTAACGGGCTTTCCGTTTTGCAAGTTCGCGTTGACTTCTTCCCATTCCAATGGCGGTAAAAATTTGGAAAGCGCCGCCATTGCTTCCGGCTCGGCGATCACCGCGGCCGTATATTCCGCCCCTGTATTGGTGAGTGGATTTAGGTTGCGGTCATAGATCGTACCGCGTCCACGGGCAACCGTCACCGTGACGGTAGATTGCGCGCCGGACACGTCCGAAAGCGGAGTGCTTGCGAGCTGCATCAGTTTTACCATGATCCCGCTGAGCGCAAACAATACGGCCGCGAGCAGGGCTACGCTGCGTTTGGGCATATAAAAACCTCCCTCTGTTATCGGGAGTATTCCCAAACAGACGGAGGTTTACACATTTACAAATGTTTACGCAGATAACTGCCCACCGGCAACGCACGGTCGAACGGAATACGCAACGCCATGGTGGGGTGCGGAGCCGAATCGATCGGTTCGCCGTCCCCGTCAAGCAACGTATCCGCCGAGATGGACAACGGTCGCTCGTGCGGGATAAGCGCTTCCAGTTGATCGCCCTTAAAGAAACGGTTGCGTTGGCTGAGCAGCAGGTGGCCGTTTTCGTAGCCGGTGACTACTGCCACTGCTTGATATTCACGGACATAGCCGCCGCTTTTGGTATTTTGTGACGGATCACCAAAATAAAAGCCGGTGCCGTAAGGGCGGTGGCTGACGGTATACGGCTCGTGCGCGAGCCAGTCGGGCAAACGATAGTCGGGCGAAAAGCCGCTGCCGCGGTAATCGTCCAGCGCCTGACGGTAGGCATTGGTGACACCCGCCACGTAATACGCGGCTTTGGCGCGTCCTTCGATCTTAAGCGAGCGGATGCCCGCACGGTGAAGTTCGGGCAAATGCTCGATCATGCACAGATCGTTCGCGTTAAACAAATAGGTGCCGTTTTCCTCCTCGTCCACCGTGAGAGGACGTTCGGGGCGGTTTGGCTCGATCAATTCGTATTTCCAACGGCACGGTTGCGCGCAATCGCCGTGATTGCCGTCGCGGCCTGTCAGATAAGACGACAGCAGACAGCGCCCCGAATAGGACATACACATCGCACCGTGAACGAACGCTTCCAGTTCCAAGGAAGCGGGCGTTTTGGCACGGATCTCCGCAATTTCATCCAGTGACAACTCGCGCGCCAGCACCACGCGCGAAGCACCCATCTCGTGCAGCATGGCGGCAGTAGCGTAGTTCACCACGCCCAACTGTGTCGACACGTGAAGCGCAGCATGCGGCGCGTATTTTTGTGCCAACTGCAGGGTGCCGAGATCCGCCACGATCAGCGCGTCCACACGCAGATCGTCCAAATACTGCAAATATGCGGGAAGCGCGTCAATTTCGTCGTTGCGCGGCAGAATGTTGCACGTCACGTACACGGCCCGTCCCTGCTGATGGCAAAGAGAGACCGCGCGGGATAATTCCTCGTCGGTGAAATTGGCGGGCGCACTGCGCATACCGAAGCGCGTACCCGAGAGGTATACCGCATCGGCGCCGAACAAGAGTGCCGCTTCCAGCCGCTCGGTGTCACCCGCCGGGCATAACAATTCCGGTAGTGTATCCAATAACTTATCCATACATACCGATCCCATAGCGTTTACAAACGCTTACGTGTTGCTCATAGGTCTTGGAAAAATAGGTCTTGCCGGTATCGTAATCGGTGGCAAAGAAGTAGCAATCCATGACCGCTTTGTCCTCGGAGGGCAACAGCACTGCCTTGATTGCTTCCAAACCGGGGTTGTTGATGGCACCGACGGGCAAGCCCTCTTTCTCGTACGTATCGTACGCCGTGTTCTTGACGCTGACACCGGTGCTGCCCACCAACCGTTCGATGTAATCGCCGGTGGAATCGCACTGCAGTTTCGGGAAGTTCACCGGATCGTTGAGGCGGTTGTACAACACGCGGGATACCTTTTCCATATCGTCACGGGTTGCTGCCTCGCCCTGAACGATGGAGGCCAAAATGATCAGTTCATCCATCGTGATGTCGCGGGCACTCATCGCCGAGCGGATAGCGGTACCCAATCGGTCTTCAAAGTTATCCAGCATCTTGCGCACGACGGTCTCACCGGAGCAGTTCTCGTAAAATTCATACGTGTCCGGGAACAGGAATCCTTCCAGCTTATAGATGCGCGACTCGTATCCTTCGGTTTTCATGGAATCCTTGATGAAATCGTAATCCTTGCTGTAATCGACCTCGGTAACGGCACGATAAAATTCGGTTTCCTTGCAAATGCCTTTTTGTTCCAGACGCTTGGCGATCTTCACGATGGTAAAACCCTCGGGGATGAGCACCGATACCGTCTCTCTTGCTTTGGCCGCCTGCAAGCTCTGC
This sequence comes from Clostridia bacterium, assembly GCA_017440765.1. GTDB lineage: Bacteria > Bacillota > Clostridia > Oscillospirales > Acutalibacteraceae > RGIG3009. The sequence continues at coordinate 8,472 of JAFSGO010000137.1, read as the reverse complement.
ACTAACAACTGATAGCCCATGTTCGGGGATACGCTGAACTCGCCCGGCTGCCATTTGGCATCCGCGCCGTTAAGCTTTGCATACATGCGGAACACGAAGGATTGCTCAATAAGTCCTTCGTCTTTAAGTATTGTCGCAATATCTTTCGTGCTGGCACCCTCGGGAATGGTGATATCCACCATGCGATCCGAACGATTCAAACCGGTATAGTCCAACCCGCCGACCACGATAAAGTAGGACAGGATACCCGACACCAACAAGATGCTGATGGCATAGATAAACGCTTTCAGGCAGCCGATACTCTGCTCGTTTTGCGTGTTCCGTTTGGATCGCCGTTTCGGTTCGGTATGTACGGCGGGCGGTGTGGGCTGCACGGCCGGTTCTTCGGGAAGTACCGCTTCTCGACGCACGATCGGCGCAGTATCCACCGCTTCTCCGTATTCGGAATCCAGGTCCAGATTTAACTGGAATACCGGTTTTTTCTTGACCGGTTCCTCTGTCAGATCCGACTCCTTCGCCTTGCTCTGCAATTCATCCAAAATGGCATCAATATCGTAGTTTTTCTGTTCGTCTGCCATGTTATTGCCTCCTTCCGGTTCGCCGAATGTAGTTTTCCGTTACGAGTAACTGCACCGGTCTGTCAAATCGACCGTGCGGCAGGTAACGGCGCACACACGAGCTGTAGCAAATACCGATCATATATCCGGTAAAGCGCGCTAAAAAGCGGTCGTAATACCCTTTTCCGTAGCCCAATCGATACCCGGCATAATCGTATGAGAATGCGGGAATCAAACACATGGATTTTGAAAAATCACTGACAAGGCGCGCGGGATCCTCTTCCGGCTCCAATACACCGAAGGTTCCCGGGGATAAGTCGTCCATCGACTCGATATAATAAAATTCCATGTTGCGCGTATCCGGTACACACCGCGGTACCGCCACGCGTTTGCCGTCTGCCCACGCCTGCTCAATGATACGGTACGTATCCACCTCGATCGGCGTGGAGACGTACACGAGTATCTGTTGGCTGACGCGATACTGCCACAGCGAACGCACGGTTTCGGCAATACGGCAATCTGCCTGTGCGCGGGCGGTGGGATCCATTTCCTCACGAATCGCGCGAAACTGCGAACGCAAACGCATTTTCAGTTTGCGAATATCCTCTATCGGCATTGCATCGCGTCCCCTATCTCCCGTGCTTTCTCGGGCGAAATCAATGAGGAGACGATTGCCAAGGCAAATTCCACCGTTACACCGGCGCCCTTTGCCGTCACGACCCCTTCATCCACCGTAACGGATTCACCGCTCACCGCGGCACCGAGCAGTTGTGACTCGTACCCCGGATAGCAGGTGGCGCGCTTGCCGCGCAACAATCCTAAATTGCCGAGCACAGACGGTGCGGCACAAATGGCGCACACCAGTTTTCCGTTTTTCGCCGCCTCGGTCACGTACTGCGTCACCACGGACGACGCCGCCAAATTGGTGGTACCCGGAAGACCGCCCGGCAACACGACCGCCTCTAAGTCATCATAAGCGGGCAACGGCTCACTGTCGGCGGCATCCGCCTGCACCGTGATCCCGTGTGCGCCCTTGATCGTATGACCGCCGACACCCACCGTACGTACCGACAAGCCGGCACGGCGCAAAACGTCCACGGTGGTAAGCGCTTCAATTTCTTCGAATCCGTTTGCTAAAAAGACGACGATCATAGTTTTCACCTCAATCAAATGCCAGCCCCATATACGGAGCGGGTTTTAGCGGAATGCGCTCTCCAAGCGAAAGCAACATACCGAAACAATCACCCATTTCAGAAAAAACACGTGCACGGAATACATTGCACCCTTGGTCATGCGCCAGCGCGCCGCAAACGGCGGTTTGCTCATCCGACGGGATGCCCAACAATTCCAACACGTGCAACGTGCCGTTGTTTTTCGCACATAAAGCACACGCGCGCTCGCCGATGCGTATGGGTTTCGCGTACGACACCGCATAACGCAACAAACGGTCATCCCATGCCACATGATCGGGCGGCAACAGCGTTTGCCGCAGGGCAATATAGTCTTCTGCCGACAACGGTTGGATCGGCAGTGCTTTGGTAGTGGATGTACCGCTAATTGTGCGGCTGAAAATGGTCGGTTCAAAGCCGAAGCGCCGATAAAAACCAACGAGTGACGGCTCTGCCGGATTTAAAAAGCAGGCATCGACACCGCGTTGCTTGAGCGCGGTCAACGCAGCATTCAGCAGATCACTGAAAATTCCTTTGCCGCGATAAGCGGGCAAGGTTGCCGCCGCGTACAGATACCGCGCCGTGTAAGCACGATTCTGTATGTGAAGAACGGCGGGCAAGAAAAATGCCATAGAAATGGGCACATCGTTTTCACACACCACAACGCATTCCTCGGATACGTGCACGGCGTCCAAAAAAGCATCCCGCTCGGCGGGGGTATCCGCCGTGAAGACGGCACTCCAGATACGGCGGATCGCCTCTAAATCACGCGCATCGGCAAAACGGATCTCGTTCATCTCATAACCACTCACACGTGTATTTTTTCAAAACGATCGCGGGGCGGTAGGACTGCTTCGCACGGCGAAGCCCCTCAATTCCCATATCGTTTTCGCGGTTGAGATAGCGATATTCGGTCAGCGTTTTGGCAAATTCGCGGTTGATGACCGCGTAAGCCCCTGCATACGCCGACAAGGCCTTCTCGACGTGAACGTCAAACACCGATTTGTTGATCGGTGAGCCGAGCGTAAAAGCGACGGCTTTGCCGTCCACACGAATGAGTCCGCCGACGACCGACAACTGTTCGCGGTATTGTAACAGACGGCGGATGGCACAGCGTTCCGATTGAAGCCCCGCATCCTCGCAGTCACCTTTTTCGCGGCACCATTCGCGCGACAGTGCCACCACCTCATCGAGGTTGCTGTCGTTTAGTGTTTCATACTGCCAATCGTACTTACGAGAAAACGCCGAAATGTGATTCTTTTTGCTGTGATAGGCCTTGCCGGGCAAGGTGGCGAGCGCTTCGGTCTCGTAAATATAATCGTAATCCCCGTCGTTCGTGTCAAAGCGCACCCGATCGGGGTATACTGCACATAAACGCTCACACGTTTCTTCGTCGATGCCGTGAAGCTTCAGCGGCACACCCTGCTTGGCAGTGTATGCACGTAAAAGTTCTACGCCGTCTTCAAGCGGTACACCGATCGGCATTAAAAACGACGGAGTCGCGCCGCTGTCGCTTCGCAAAAGCAGGGCATCCCCCGCACGGGCGATGCGCACGTCGTAGAATCGGCTCCACATATACGCCGTGGTATAGGAATATTCACAGCCCATTCGACCGCTCGCGGTCATCAGCGGCGCCGCCCACGCGGCATCCTCGGGCAACAGTTCTCGAAATTCCAACTGCATACAAACGTTACATCCCTTCGGTGACAAGTGCAATCAGCCGCTCGCTGATGGTATCGATCGGCAAGGGCTGTCCGTTTTCACCGCAGGAAACCAGATTCCAACCCATTTTATCCGCCGCATACAACGCGCTTTCGCGGCAAGTGCGCAAATAGGTAAGATCCCGCTCGTGGATATCCTTTTTTGCTTCATCACCCTCGTAACGGGTGGACAACAAGCGTTGGGAAATCTCCAGCGGCATATCCAAAAAGATCACGCGATCCGGACGCGGCAGACCGAGCAGGCCGTACTCATACTCCTGCAACCAGGCAAGATACGCATCCCATTCTTCGCGTGGCAGTTTTCCCATTTGATGAATGGCGTTGGATGTCGTGTAACGGGCGGCTAAGATCAAACGTCCCGCTTTGTAATCCTCTTCCCAGAATTTTTTGTAACTGGCATACCGATCCACGGCGTAAAACGAGGATGCCGCATACGAATTCACCGCATCCGCCGCTTCGCCGAACTCACCGCGCAGGTACATGCTGACCAGGGCGGAGGACGGTTGCTCGTAGTCCGGAAAACTGATTTGTCGATAGTCTATGTGATTTTGGGTAAAATACTCTTGCAGACGAACGAGCTGGGTGGATTTGCCGCTGCCGTCGAGTCCGTCAAGCACCACCAAACGGCCCATCAGGAATTCTCCTCTCTGAGCAGTTTGTATTTTTCACGTATTTCCAAAATTTTACCGCAACTCATTTTGCCCTCGGGGCAAGCGCCGCTGACGCACGGAGGCCCCGCTTGTTTGAACAAATGCGGAGCGACTTCCAAGCACAGCGCGAGCATACGGTCAGCCAGTTCGCGTATCTCCCACTGGGCACGGCTGCAGCAACGGTGATGGAAGAAATTGATCAAGCTGCGCGCGTTCATGGTGACGATCATTTTGGTCGTGCAGGCATTGGGTAACACAAAACGTGCATCCTCAATGGCTTTCTTTTCCGCCGCGCGCTCAGCCGCTTTTTGCTCCATACCGGTATCGAGAAGCGCTTTTAAGTGTTTTTCTTTAAGCAGGGCGGTCAACTCCTCGTAATGGCGTTGATCCTCGTCCATCGCTTGGCGATAAATTGCCTCTGCCTCGGGAATCGCCGCAATCTCGGGCGGCAACACGTATTCAAACTGTTTTTCCGCGACGTAACGCTGACTCTGCACGCTGTACGACGCAAGGCGATGGCGGGTGATCTGGGCAAGAAGCGAACGCGAAACGCCCTCAATACCAAAGGTGAACGTGGCGTGTTCGATCGGGCTTTCGTGACCGATCTCCGCCAACATATCCACAAAAGCCGCTGTTTTTTCTTCGGTTAATCCTTCACGGATTCCATCAATCGTGGAAGCCGAATAACACAAGCGCGCCGCAGACGCGACGGTATGTTCCGGGGACGGTGTATGCGCAATCAAGGTAACATGCATAGCAAACACTCCTTTTTGCAAAAATAGCAATACGGATATAGTATAACATATCCCCATAAGTTCTTCAAGTGTTTTGTCCGAGCCGCTTTTTCCTTTTTCAAGAAAAATTCACAAATTTCTATTGAATTGCCGGTCGTATACTGCTACTATTATCGACAAAGGGGGGTGTTCCGATGAAACCGATTGATGAGTCCGCACGGTATCAAAAACGACGTCGGTTTATGGCGCTCGGCTCGATCGTGATCGTGGCAGCGGTGTTTGGTTGGCTGACGTACTTTTTAACCAAGCAGTTTTTGGTATTTAACAAGTCTCCCGAGGAATTCAAGGCCTTTGTGGAAGGGTACGGCTGGAAAGGCCGTTTCGTGGCACTGGGGATCCAGGTGTTGCAAGTCATCGTGTCCTTGATCCCGGGCGAAGTGGTAGAGGTCGGCATCGGATACACCTTTGGTGCCGTAGAGGGCACCCTGCTGTGTATGGCGGGCGTGGCGATCGCTTCGTCGCTCGTGTTTCTCCTGGTCAAGCGTCTGGGTATTCGGCTGGTGGAATTGTTTATCAGCCGCGAAAAGATCGACGAGTTGCGCTTTATCAACAGTGAGAAAAAACTGAAACGGTTGATTTTCATTCTCTTTTTTATCCCCGGGACGCCAAAAGACCTGCTGACCTATTTCGTGGGACTCACCCGTATCAAGCTGCATGAATTTTTGATCATTTCGTTGATCGCGCGGATCCCCTCGCTGGTATCCTCCACCATTGGCGGCAACCTCATCCAACAGGAATCGTACTGGGGTGCCGTTTTACTGTTCGTCATCACCGGTGCGGTCAGTCTTGGCGGGATGCTTCTGTACAACCGCATCATCTCTTTCCGCAGTAAGAAAAAGCAAGCCGATGAGTAATCGCATTACTCATCGGCTTTTTCTTATAAAAAGATGTCGCGCAACTGCCGTACCGAATCCACGATGCGGTCGGCACCCGCCGCTTCCAATTCCTCGCGGCTGCCGTATCCGTAGGTCACCGCGACCGACGGCATACCGAACGCACGCGCGCCTTCGACGTCGTATTTGCGATCGCCGATCATAACGGTTTGTGAAACGTCGGTAATCCCGACACGCGTGAGCGCATAGCGAATCACCGCCGCCTTATCGGCGCGCGTTTCCGCCATGTCACTGCCCGCAATACAGGCGAAATACTCGGTAAGTCCGAAATGCTGCATCAAACGGCAGGCGTACATTTCCGGCTTGGACGTCGCCATGATCAGCCCGTATCCCGCTCGCCGTGCATCCCGCAAAAAGGCGGGAATGCCTGCGTATACCTCGTTTTCATACAATCCGACGTCGGCAAAATACACGCGATACACGCGCAGGGCTTCGCGAGCTTGTTCCTCATTCATTCCATAGCCCTTAAAGGAATCCAAGAGCGGCGGTCCGATATACGATAACAGTTTTTGTTGATCGTTTTCTTCAACCCCAAAAGCTTTCAGTGCGTACTGGACCGAACGTGTGATACCGAGCGCCGGATCGGTCAGCGTGCCGTCCAGATCGAACAGTAAAAACCGCGTTTTTCGTGTTAAGCACGCTTCATCGAAATAATAAAGCGGGTAGTCACCCATGACACGATGCGGGGCAGTATAGTCGGCATAGACGAGCCGCCCATCCACGTACGCCGTACCGCGCTTGACCGAGGTCGGGCGGCGATAACGCTCATCCGTATCCGCCAAGCGTTTCAGTCGTTTTCGTTCGCTTTCGTTTACGCGCAGGCAAGGCGGCAGAATACCCGACGGATTGGTGGCAATGCGATCACACGCCATATGCCCGCGCAACGTTTCGGCGTCCACCGTGTCCCAAGCCGCGCATACCGCATACAAGCGCTCGGTGTACGCATCCAGCGATACCCGCTCGCGCGGCAAGCAATCACTTAACTTCTCAAACAAAACGAACGGCGTATAGTCGGTAGCGCCCAGCAAATACCGCAGCGTGCGGCGAAAGCGCCCGCTGTTATATAAGCGATCCAACACCGTTTCCACGCGGTGCAAACGTTCAAGGTCCCATTCACTCATCCACGGAGTAAGGGTGACCTCGTACGGTGGTAGTTTGGAATACTCGCACGGGTACTCCGTTGGATGTTCACGCATTGGTGCGCCGTATAAAAGTTTCAAAAAGCCGAGTTGTAACATGTGCGGCGACAGCGAATAGGCGGCGTTGAAGCTCTCGGCAAAGGTATTGATATCTTCTTGCGGCAATCCCGCGATCAAGTCAATGTGCACGTGCACGGTTTGGCACGCGAGCAGGCGGCTGACGTTGCGTTTTAGCCGTTCAATATCGGTTTTGCGGGCAATCGCCGCGAGTGTTGGCTCGTGGAACGATTGGATGCCGATCTCCATTTGAAAGAGACCCGCAGGGGATTCCGATAAGACGGTGAGGGTTTCTTCGTCTAAGAGATCGCCGGCGATCTCAAAGTGGAAGCACACGTCACGCGGGATATCCTCACCGTAATGTTCACGGATAAAACGAATGATGGCGAGGGCGCGCTTGCGGTCGGCATTAAACGTGCGGTCCACGAATTTGATGGTTTTCGCACCGCTGTTTGCAAGCAACAGAATCTCGCTTTGCGCGCGTTCCAACGGATAATACCGCACCCCGCCACAGCGCCCCGACAAACAAAACGCGCAGGAAAACGGACAGCCGCGGGAGGTTTCCAGGTATGCTATCCGTCCACCGAGCGTGTTAAAATATTCCGAGCAGTACGGGCTCGGCGGCAGTTCGCTCGTAACGTACGGTTCTCGTTCAATAATCGTGTCACCGTCCCGATAACACAGCCCCGGGATTTCGTCAAGCGATGAGCCGTCGCTTAATGCTGTGAGCAGCATAGCAAAGGGGCGTTCCCCCTCCCCCGACAACACGCAATCCACCGACGGCTCACTGCGCAACAGATCGCCTGCGCGATAACTGACCTCGGGGCCGCCTAAAACGACGTAAAGCCCCGGGACCGCCCGTTTTAAACGGGCGGTCAACCGGAGCACCGCTTCGATATTCCAGATATAGCAGGAAAAGCTCACGACCTGCGGAGCCGTCTCCATAATGCGGGCAAACACCGCGTCGAGGGATTCGTTGATTGTCCCCTCCACCACCGAGGCAGTCACCGACGGCGCGTATGCGCGCACACCGGCAAGCAGGCACCACGGGGCAAGCGTCGAGTGGATATATTGCGAATTCAGTCCGCAGATCACCGCACGCATCGGTTTGCCCCCCTTTTTTTAGTATGACACCATTGTATCACACCGACAAGGTGGGGACAAGTGTTTTATTTCCCGCAGTTTTTGTCAAACGACGGGTTGCAGGCGTAAAAGTTTTTGCTATTCAAGCGTTCGGTCGCGAGGCGCAGCCCTTCACCTGAACAACAATGGTGAAATGCTTTTGCGATAAAAAATATTATATTTTCCACTTGATTTCTATGCTTTCTTTTGATGCGGTTATGCGCTCTATCAGGCAGTCAACCACCGTAATTTTGTCGCTAACCGACAGTTCATCCCAATGCTCAAAATATCCGCTGATTTCTCCCACATCGTTTGTATGGTTATTGTCAAGCGATACAATCTCAGCTCCGAGTTCTTTCTTCTCGGCATC